>CAXBOF010000192.1:0-5172 GCA_963977205.1 uncultured Phycisphaera sp.
TTCACTGCGACCGGGCGTTGTCCGCAGGTGATCCGGACGCGGGCAACCTGCTGACGCAGGGAAACAATGTGGAGACCCTCACTCGTCGAATGGTCAGAGAGCCTGATCCAATGACTGCAAGACCCGCACCATCGCCAGCGTGTCCAATTTGCAGTACTCCAATAGAGCACTCCGAACAGCCTGAACTTCCGCGTCGGTCGCGCTACCCAGTGTGAGCTTGGCGAAGGCCGCCACGGCCGCGCTGCCATCGCCGATGTCGAGATCGGCGTAGCTCAGGTCTGGAGCGAGCACCGGGAGTACGACTTTAATGCTCGACCGCCCAATGAATTCCGGATGGACCAAGCCCTTCCGCACAACAGGTTCAAGGTCGAACAGTTTTGTCTCTAGGCCGGCGAGTTCGGGTGCGTAGGTGGGCAGAAGGTTGGCGAGCCCTCGGATCATCGTCTTCTCGAACGAGCTATAGACCACGATCGATCGGCACTCGGCAGTGTCGCTAATCAACTCGGCCGCGAGTTCCTCGCGGCAATCCCGGGCATGGTCAGCCAAGTACTCCCGGTGCGCCAGTTCGCTGCCGGGCGAGGTCTCGACATGGAGCGAATACTGGGTCACGAGCTGCTCGTGTGGTGCAACATTCGGATAGAGCGGCACCGCGGTCATGAGCGTCTCGAAGTCGAGATAGCCGATCGGCCATTCGAGCGAGTTCAACGCCGACCGAATCTCGGCGGCATCGATCTGCGGCGACTTGGTCCGGATCGCGGTCGCGATTCTCTGTTGTGACTCGCTGAGCTTGAAGTCCGACGGGATCGCGGCGATCCGTGTTACGCCCATCGCGGTCAACTCGGTGAACTTCTTCTCGCGGAGGTAGGGGAGTTGGAAGATCGGGTCGGAGATCCCGACACCCACGCACCGATCCGCGAAGAACTCGCAGTCCCGGCATTCCCAGCACCAATGCGGGCTCGGCTCGCTGCGTCGAAGGAGCAGCGGAGCGATCTGATCCCACCCCCGGTTGAACTCGTCGACGATCGGCAACACATCGACGGTGTGATCGGTGACGACGAACAGATCAGCATCCGGCATGCCGAGCCGCCAGTCGCGGTTCATCAGCACCAACTCGCAGCCCTTGACGGGCAGGCCGGCACGCCCAGCCACCATCACGGTGTACGCGAGATCTTCATGGTGCTCGTCCTTGGGGCCGTCCTCGTTGAACAGACTCGATTTGATCTCACCGATAATCCATCCGCCCTTGACGCGACGGATCCAGTCCGCTCGGGCGGTATATCCGTCGACGGTGAACGCGGCCTCGAATATGACCCCCACAGCACGATCGAGGATCAGACGCTTCGTCTTGTCAATCGATCCGGCGAACACGCCTTTGGGGTGCAGGCTCTGAGCACGCCGGTGGACATCCTGCCCCTCCAGCATTCGGTGCAGATCGGCCGGCGTTGGCGCGTCACCCGACTCACGCATGCCGTACCACGCTCTGGTCTTGCACCCGAGTGCGGTGAGGAAGTCATGCTTGGTGACGGTTCGTCTCGCCATTGATGCTCTACGGTATGTCAATCCCGACCCGATGCCGCAGCAGCAACCCAGGCCGGCAACAGGTGATCGGCGACGACAGGGCGTGCCTCGCGAGTGAGCCGCCAGGTCTGCCCGGTCCGCCGTTCGATGAGCCCGGCACGATCGAGCAGCCCGGTGACCAACTTCCACCCCGGCCGACCCTCCGGTGTGACTTTGCATGGGTGCCCCCGATGCAATCGGACGAAGTGGCGGTCCGAGATGACCCAGGTCCACCGACCCTCCCGAAGCGTGACGAGCAGAGCGAGGTCGAACGCCAAGGCGATCGCCGGTTCACGCTCAGCAGAATCCCATCGCCGATCGATCGCACCATGCTCGTACGCTGGTGCGATGTCTTCATGGAACACGCTCACCTTGTTGAGGATAATCAGGGGCGGCCGGAATAGCTTGTCGTCGAGGATGCTGACACCGGGGTCGAACACCTCGGCGATGCCTTCTGCATCGAGCATCGCCATGAACTTGGCGGCTTCGTCCTCACTGATATTCTGCAACGGCGTGTGCTTCCGACGGCTCGGTACCACTCGATCACGCCGATGTTTCGACTTGGTCTTCACCGGGTTTTGTTGCGGCGGCAGAGAATCACCCATGAGCCTGACGAGCCGCTCGCACGCACCGTGGCTGTTGAGGATGAGTTGCTGCACATTCCCATGCCGTTGCCGCCAGAGCGACGCCCGTTTGGCGAGTTCGGCCCGGAATGTCGGACCACCGCAGTTCCAAAGGTCGATGAACCGACCGGCGACCGCTCCGTGAGCGTCCACCGTGGTCTGCACTAGCAGGGCATCGATGCTTACAAGCCATGCCTTCTCGATGTCCGTGAGTCCGTCGTTGGTCATGGGTGCCTCCGTGTGCTCGACGGCTCCGCCGTCGACGATTTTTTTCTGAAGGCCGCCCCCGGCCTTGAGCCGAGGGCAGCGAGGTCATCGCAGGATCCGGCCGCTTTGGCCGGGATCCTCAGGCGGCCTTGCGTTGACGACGGCAGTCATCGCAGCCCGATGGCTCGAAAGATTCATGGCAGTCCTTATCGCAACGCCTGGACAGATCAACGGTTACAGATGCCAATGGCATGGCCGCCCATTTGTTGGTCTGACGCAATGACTGGGGTCCCCGACTTGGCGTCAGACCAACTTTGTCCGCGGCCCTAAACATGCGGGCGGGGATCGCGATCTCGATGTCGACCTCCCGCGTCTTCATTTCCGCGACGGCCTTGCTGACGAATGTCTCGGCCATCAGCCGCAGCGACGCGTCCTTGTTGCCTGCGAGCTCGTCGATCAGCGACGATAGATTGGCGATGATCTCGTCAGTCATCTGCTCGACCTGGTCGTCGCTGAGCTGCGGGCCCGCGTCGATCTCAGCGAGCCGCGCGCCGATTTCCTTCTTGCGGGCCGCCGCGCTATTGAGCTTGGCCTCGGCCTTCTCGCCAAAGTCGCCGCCGAGCTGATCGATGAGGGCGTCAACTTGCCGCTCGATCGCGGCAAGCTCCTTGTTCAGCCGGTCGACTTCGGCGCGCGTCCCGCGGCGGGCCTCGTCCTGTCGCTGGATCTCGGCGATGATCGCCGGGCGGAGATCTTCGACGCCGCAGATGATCGCCTCGATCTCTTCGAGGACCGCCCGATCGATCGGGCCCATCGGAAGGCGTTGCCAGAGATGCTTGGTATCCGTCGATGGATGACTGCAACCGTTCGCGAGCCGGTAGTACCGGTACTTCGTCCCCTTGACCGAGTCGCCCCGCATCGGCTTGCCGGTTTCCTTCTCCATGAGGATCCCGCCGAGCAGCGAGCTGCAGCGGCGCGAATCGTCGATTGGCTCGACGTCACGGGGCGTCGAGCTTCGGACATGCCCTTCGGCAACCGAGTCGAGATACTTCTCTTGGAACTCGATCGCCCGAACGCGGACATCTTCGGGCAAGTACTCAACGAGCTGGTCGTATTCAATCTTGAGCCAGTCTTCCCTTGGGCGGATCTGACGGACCTCGTACCCGTCGTTGCCTTCGAGCGGCTTGGGCCTCTTATCGTTCTGCAGGTAGTAGATCCCGAAGCCGTAGAAGCCGGCAAGACCGTATCCGGTATAGATTGGCTTCTTCAGCGTCGCCATGATCTGTGAGCTCGACCATCTACCGCCCTCCGGCCCGGGGACATGCTCGTCGTTGAGACCCTTCGCGATCTGATGCGAGCCCTGCTTCTCAAGGAAGTATTCGCGGAAGATGCGACGGACGATCTCCTGACGCCCCTCCTCGCCGGGGATCAGGATGACGCGATCCATCTTGTCCTTCTTGCAGTACTGCCCCTTTTTGAAGACCTGCATGACCTCGCCGGTCGCGGGATCCAGCTTGACGCGTCGGTCCTTACCCAGCTCGCGTCGGACATATTTGGCCTGTCCATCAGGGGCGATGATCTTCGCATCGATTCCATACGGCGGTCGCGAGCAGTACGCCCGACGCTGTTCCTCAAGCGACGACCGCGATCCGCGGGCGGAGTTCTCCGCGGCGTACCTCGCCTGACGATGGGCCATGTCTGATTTGAGTAGCCGGAACATGCGAGCGAAGTCGGCGTTGTCGACATGGTCAACAACCTCCTGCAGTTCGAGGCCCGCGTCCTCCAGCCTGATCATCAGATGGCCGAAATGGTACGGACCGCTGCGGCCGAATCGGGACAGGTCGTAGACCATGATCCCGTCGATGGGTTCGCCGCCGACCTTTCTCGCGATGATCGCGTCGAGGGCCTTTTCCAGGTTGCGTCGCAAACTGCCGGACTGCCCCGGCATCAGATGCGGATCGAGCAACTCGATGCCCCGCTCATCTGCGGCGACCGCCATGCTGTTGAGCTGGTCGGTCAGGCTTGTATCAATCTGCGAGGCCGTTGAGCATCTCGCGAGCGGTACGAACCGCTTCCTCTTTCCATGAGAGCTTGTCATCTCTCTTCCTCCTTGCCCATCCGCAGACGGACGAGCGAGGAGATGACGCAGCGGATGGTTTCTGTAGCATTGGGATGATCCTCCTCATCGAGCGGCATGTACGAGACCGCGACATTGACCCCTCGCGGCCGGCGACCGCGTCGACGAGGAACGCCCTCGCCTTCGCGGACGCCGCCGTTGTTCGACGGATCACGCCCATAGTTCTCAGTTCCACGCGCCACCCGAAACCTCCTTCCCCATTTCTCGGATTCCGCCATGGCGATCAGGGAACGCGAGCCCCATCACGTGGCCACGGGCGCGCCGTCACAGGCTCCGTGGGCACCATGCTCATGCGGACCGAGTGCCCGCGCCCGCGTGCGTCGTCGATGGCCTCTCTGAACTCATCGCCGAATCGGCCGACGAACTCGTTCTCCAGCATGTCGATCAGCCCCTGCATCCCACCGATCATCTCCGCGGCCGCCTTGAAGGTGACCTGCGTGTCGAGCTGATTGATCCAGAATGCGCGCGGCTCCGCGTGCTCGCAGTCCGGTGTCGTCGTCGGATCCGGTGCCGTGATCGCAAGCAGCAACGTGCGGGGCATGCCGCGGGTCGCCCCGGAACAGCGGCCTGCGATCACGCGGATCTTCTTGTCCAACCCATCGCCGCCGCGGAAACAAAAATTCGCGTCCATCATGTACCTCCTTATAA
>CAXBOF010000193.1:0-5170 GCA_963977205.1 uncultured Phycisphaera sp.
GAACGACGCCGCAGCTCATGGCGGGGGGCATACCCGATGAAGCATTTATGCTGCATGAAGGTGATGATCCGAAAGCTGCCACGCAACTGAGGCGTCGTAATCGCACGGAGCGAAAGTCGGATGACTCTGCGTTCCGGATTGATGCGCGGAACAGGTTTGCAGCCGACGCGTGGTGCGCCGCGTTCGTGTGGAAGAAGTGTCGCCCCGGTGTGGCTGGAGATAACAGAGATGATGCTGCGCATGTTGACGCCATCACGCATTCGACCTTTCGCGTGATCGCAGATCAGCCCGACAATTTGGGCTCGAGAATGCGGGACGAGATCGAACGTCTCGCCGAGCAGTACCGGTTCTTTCATTGGCACGCTGAGTTCCCGGAAGTCTTTGGTGAATCCGGTATTGGCGGTTTCGATGTGCTCGTCGGGAATCCGCCTTTCCTCAATCAGCTCGGGGCGTTGACCGCCAGCGACACGACGACTGCGCATCTGCAGCAGATTCTCATGGATGGCGCGGCCGCGGGCTACTCGGATGTTGCGGGCCGCTTTCTGGTTCGCTCGTTGTCTCACTGCAGGCCGGGCGGTCGGCTCGGGTTTGTCCAGCCTATATCTTTGCTATCGGCCGCCGATGCGATGCCGATACGCCAACATCTGGCGCGTGAGGCGTCGCTGACCTCAGTCTGGGTTTCGACGGAGCACGCTTTCGAGGGGGCCAGCGTGTTTACGTGCGCGGTAGCGCTCACGCGTGATGGGCCTCGGCGTGGGCTGGTTTCTAGAGCGATGAATACGAGCATGGATGCGCTGCCGACGCTTGAGGTCAATCACGACGAGCTGGCAGAGTCGGAGACGTGGTCGCCGATGATCGCAGCGGCCCTGGGCATCCCCGAATTTCAATATCAGGCGAGCGGCACCATCGGTGAACTTGCGATCGCAACGGCGGACTTTCGGGATCAGTACTATGGTCTCGACGGATTTCTCATCGAATCGGATTGCGCTGCGGGCGATCAGCTCAGCGGTGATGCGTACCCTCCGATAGTCACGACGGGACTGATCGATCTCTCCGAATGCTGCTGGGGAGAGCGGCCGACGAAACTGCTCAAGCAGCAGTGGCACCGGCCTCGCGTTGATCGGAGAGCGATGGAGGCGCGTGGGTCGCTCGGGCCGTGGATCGCAGAGCGTCTTGTTCCCAAAGTGATGCTGGCGACGCAGACACGGGTGATTGAGGTTTTCGTTGATGCTGATGGGCGGTTTTTGCCCAGCACGCCATTGATCTCCGTGTTCGCAAAGCATGAACAAGACATCTGGAAGATCGCCTCGGCCCTGGCTTCGCCGGTGATCTCGGCGCTGGCGCTGCAGCGGTACGCGGGTGCGGCCCTGACAACGCAGGCGATCAAGCTGAGCGCGAAGCAGTCGCTCCGGCTTCCCCTCCCAACCGATTTGCAAGAATGGGAACGGGCGGCTGAGCTTTTGCGCCGAGCGCACGCGGCGGATTCGAGTGCCCGTCGAGATTTGCTCGAACAGTTTGGGAAGGCGGGGATCGCGGCGTTTCAGGTGCCAGAGGACGAGGCTCGTGGGCTGCTGACATGGTGGATCGAGCGATTGAAGTGATGGTTTCAATGATGTCGGAACGGGCTCTCGGAGTTTGTTTGGGTGCGTCTTTGTGATTATCCAGCACACTTTGGAACCGATCCCGGCACTGTGCGTCATACTGAACAACGGGGGTATACGAAGGGCGTATCCATGGGAAGCAATCGAGGCTTTACGGTCGTTGATGTTCTGGCGGCGGGCGCGGTCGGGTGTGTCGCGGTGGCGCTGGCGCAGCCGGTGCTCAAGGAGAACAAAGCCCAGAGCATGAATATCACGAACCGCTCGCAGCACCAACTGCTGGCGGCGAGGCAGGGCATGTTCATGCTCGCCAACGACGGGCAGTTTACGGGCGCCAATGTGACGGGCTGGGTTGATGTCCCCGGGCCCAATCAGTCAGATGCTCATTATGTGGGCAACACGACCGCCGGCACGCCGACGCAGACGACGGACTGGATCACGCCACTGATTGGCGAGGAGTTTGAGTTCAGCGCGAACCGCGCCGAGCGGACACAGCAGATGTTTGAGCAGATGCACGATCCACGGAACGGACGATTCATTGATGCCGTCTACGGCTCGGCAGCCATAGATGATCTTGCCGACTTTGCGGCTGTTATGACCAACGATGGGATTCGCTCAACGAGTTATCTCGCTCCGGCGGCATTCCAGTATTGGGGCACGCCCCTTCCCGGTGGGTTTGTTCCAGGACAGGGTCTGGTCAAAGGCGACGAGTATTTCTGGAATTTGAAGTACGGCGGCGTCCCATACAACTGGAGTATCCCTATGGCGGGCAATATCAAAACGCCGCGTGAGTACCGCCCCCGCATCGCCAACGTCGGAGCTTCAACGTCACAGAAAGTGATGTTCGCCGACGGCACTCGGTATGTGGACTTCAGTGGCTCGATTGATATTGATATCGATCCGACACCCAGCTTTTCCGGTAATTTCCTTTCGAGCTTCTTTGCCTATGAAGGCGAAGTGGCTTACGGCCGGGACTGGCCCGGCTTGCCATTTTCAGCCCGGAGACAAGGTCTCGGGCAGGACCTCGATAGCCGCGTGCTCTTTATCACGTTCTACGACGGCTCGACGCGCTCGACGACTGTCGCGCAGGCCAAGGCTCGGCCGGATTGGTGGGCACCGACGGGCAGCGAATGGGTGAGCTTCAACAACATCGCGCCCGAAGCGAGCGATGGGTACGAGGTTGGCGATCTGCTGCCCTGAGCGGCTTTACTCTGGAGCTTCAGAAGCGGCTTGAGCGCGCCAGAGTTCGAAGTGGTCTTCGATGTCGCCGTAGTCTGCGGTGACAAGGCGTTCGGCAGTGATGCCTTGTGGCCAGACGAGTGTTTCCCGGCTGGTATCGACAAGGACATACAGCGGGCCATGTGTGTACACGGTCTCGGCGAGTTCAGCGGTATCGGAGTACGCGGGGATCGGGCGGTGCAACTCGTATTGCTGCTCGTCAAAGGGCTCGATCCAGCCGACAATCGTGTCCTCGGCTGTGACGCGTTCTGCGACTTGCAGCGAGAACGCTCTCTCGTCGAAGCGGTTAGATCGCCAGTAGCCGCTGCGCAGTGAAACGAGTGAAAGCGAAATCGATGCGATCACGGCGACCTGCAAAGTCATGCCAACGAAGCCGAGGGTGTGTCTGAGCTTTGGGATCGCCAGAAGTGCGAGGCTGACGAGGCACGCCAAGGAGAGTGTGCCGAACATCCAGATTGGCGCCTCGTCCAGGTACGCGGCGTGGCGATTCATCGCCAGTGCGGCAAAGACACCAATGCCCAGGACGAGAATGCCAAAGAGCGCGGCCCAGATCCAGGTCTTGCGTTCTCTCCAGAACAGCGGCCCCATTTGCATGGCGGCCGATGCCATGAGAACGGTGTACGGCGCAAGCATGGGGAGCATGTAGTACCAGCGCCTGCCGCGGGAGAAGGAGAGGATGATCGCGACGAGCAGAATCATCCACCAGAGGCGCATCGCGCCGGGGCGTGAGCGGTATGTCTTGAGCCACGGGCCGAGGAGAGCGAGGGGGACGAAGAAAAGCCAGGGCGCCAGCATGAGCAGCGGTCTGTAGAGATAGTACGGCTCGAGCAGCGTGAGCCACGTTCTGGTCTGGCTCGTGATGCGGTCGATCGTCTCGACCTTGAGGATTTCGCCGGCGTCTGGCACGGTCATCAAGACGACCCAGAACCACCAGAACCCGACAATGAGATAGAGCGGGATGCCGATCGCCATGTGCAGCGAGCGGATGGTCTGTTTGAGTGTGCCGGCCCGCCATGAGCCGAAGAGCCAGCCGACGAGCATGGGTAGGGGGAGCTGCGGCCCCTTGGTCATGGTTGCCATGCCGAAACAGATCCAGGCGCCCATCGCCGCCAGCAGTGCGTCTCGCTTACGCATCTTCAGCGTGTGCTGTTCAGCGGCAACGAGACCGAGGAGTCCTGCCAGGCACCAGGCGGCGTAGACCATCTCGGGCCTGGCGCTGTGGGAATAGGAGATCAGGCCGCTGCATGTTGCCAGCATCGCGCCGGCGATCAGACCGACCTCGGGGCTGACGAGCTCTCTGCCGAGGCGGACGGCCATGAGTGTCATGAGGATGCCCGCAATCGCCGAGGGGAAGCGGGCTTCGAATTCGGTGATGACGCTGTCGTTGCCGGTCGCGTAGTTGACGCCGATGACGAGCCAGTATCCGAGCGGTGGTTTCTTGAGCCGGGGCGTGTCGTTGAAATGCGGAACAAGCCACTCGCTGCGGTTGTGCATTTCTTCTGCAGTGCGCGCGACGAAGACCTCGTGCGCGTCGAGAGGGAGCGATCTGCCTGTACCAACGAAGGAGGTGAGTGTGCTTGCCAGCAGGAGGGCGAGAAGCCAGAGCCGCCATCTGGCGGGGGAGATATCGCACGTGCTGAGTTGTTGGTGATGTGCTTTGCTCATTGAGGCAGTCGATTGAAGTCCGTCTCGGATCCCGGTTTGGTGGGCGGATGATACACCCCGGGTGTCGCAACCAACGGCCGGGTTTGGCGGGGATATTCTCTATGGATGATCCACGTGGGTTGGGTATTCAGTCTGGTGCGATCGGGCTCGTCGGCGGCGAGCTACGCGGCGGCGGCCCCGTGGGGGCTCCCGATCGCCGATGAGCTGTTCGGGCCCTGGGACCGTACGGGCGAGCCCTACCACATGCCAAAGAAGCAAGCCGAGCTTGTCCGGGCGTTCCGCGCGGTCGGGCACGTGCTCACCGCCGAGATCGTGGGGCTCGCCAACGACATCATCCGCGAGCTGGCCGAGCGCGACGAATCGGGCAAGGGCTGGGTGATCAGCAAGTGCCCGCACCTGATGTTCACGCCCAAGGACTTCAACACGTGGTTCGGGCAGGCCCAGAGCCAGGGCATCACGCACCACGCCGCGTTCCTGATCCGCAACCCGCTGAGGCGGGTCAACAGCTGCTACAGCCGGGGCTGGGAACACATGCTCAACGACCCGTACGAGCTGGGTGTGTACCGGACGTTCCTGAATCGCTGGAAAGAGGCGAGTGTAAGGCTGCGCTACGAGGACATGCGTGCCGACCCGGCGGCTTTCTTCCAAGCGATGTACGAGGGCTGGGG
>CAXBOF010000194.1:0-5156 GCA_963977205.1 uncultured Phycisphaera sp.
CACGATCCAACAGAGAGAACTACGACTGGCTCGTTGGCCTGTTCAAGGGCTTGCTCGAGGAATACACGACACGCTACGGCAAGCGCCATGCCTCGAGCAAGATCCTGCTGCCAGTCAGCTTGTCGCCGCTGAACCTGAAGTCAGGCGAGTTTTCCCCGCCACCCCAGTGCATGCCCGACGAGTACAAGTGCGGATCGACCACGGCTGCCTACCGGAAATACTATATCGGCGAGAAGATGGGCTTCGCCGTCTGGAAACTGGGAGCGCCCGCCTGGGCGCTAAACCTGACTTCTGCGTAAAAGTCAGCCGGAAACTAGTTGAGCGGCCCGTAATTAGTTTCCGGCCATGTTTTTTGGGAGTTTCCTGCCGTTCTTGGCCGGGAACCAAAGCCTTGGCCGGAAACCTATGGCCTTGGCCGGAAACTAGTTTCGGGCCACAATTTGGAAAATTGGGAGAGCAGAAATGCCGAAAAAACACGAACACATCCACACCATTCGCCAGAGCTATGACAAAGAGACTGACATGATCACGGCGCGGTGCGAGTGCGGCTCGGAGACAACGATCGCGCGTCTCGCTAAGAACAGAACGACCACGGCTTGGAGCGCCTATCCCGACAGGTTCGATAAAGTTGCCGAGACCCCTGTAGACCAAGAGCGGTTCGAGGGCGACACGATGGACGAGACCGATGGAAGTTAGGATTATCGGAAACGACATCGAGATCGACGGGGAGAAGGTCGCGCGCATCTTCGACATCCGGGCGACCCTCATGTCGAAACTCGAAGAGGCAGTCGAGCAAGCCTCACGAGATCTGGACGCAGAATTCAAGGAAGAGGAATATGTCAACTATGAGTCGGGAAAGGCCGAAGGATTTATTGAGGGGAAAGAATCCGGGATTTTTTTACGCTCGCAATTGAAAGATGCTCATGAACAGGACTGAATGCCTTGAGGCTGCGGCGCATGCCGTGGCTGACCGGGAGGGCAAGTACGGGACGCCCAAGGAAAACCACACCCGCACAGCTGCCCTGTGGAGCGTGATCCTTGGAGTAGAGGTGACTGCCGCTCAGGTGTGCATGTGCAACGTGGCTCAGAAGGTATCTCGGCTGTGCTGCGACCCGACGCACGAGGACAGCTGGGTTGATGTCGCTGGCTTTGCAGCGAACGGCGTGGAGGTTGTTTCCAAATGATAGTATTCGACACTGAGACCACCGGACTGCCCAAGGCAGAGGGGTCATCCCTAGACCAGCAGCCGAAGATCATCGAGTTCGGGGCGGTCAAGCTGGACGAAGACCTCAAGGAGATCGACAGGCTAGAGTTCTTCTGTCACCCAGGATACGACCTGCCACCCATCATCACAAAGATCACCGGCATCACCGACGACAAGCTAAAGGACGAGAAGCCATTTGTTGCTTACTACCAGCAGGTCTGTGAGTTCTTCTTGGGCGAGAAGACCCTCGTCGCCCACAACTTGCCGTTCGACCGTAAGATTCTCAAGTTCGAGCTTGAGCGTATCGACAAGCTGACCAAGTTCCCGTGGCCATACGAGCACATCTGCACGGTCGAGGTTGGAGAGAGCGTCTGGGGCAAGAAGCGCAAGCTGGGTGACATTTACGAGGAGGTGACTGGCGCAAACATGAAGGGCGCGCACCGCGCGACCGCCGACGTCGAGGCTCTGATCGAAATTGTGAAGTGGTACAAGAAAGAGGGACACCTTGCTTAGTCTCCGCACTCGCACAGAGTATTGCTTTCGCAAGGCGTATGGCCCACTGGCTTCGATCGTAAGTCAATGCGGTGGCGATGCCATCGGCATCGCTGACACTGGCACTTGGGGCCACGTCGCTTTTAGCAAGGCTTGCAGGGCTGCGGGCAAGAAGGCGATCTTGGGTGTCGAGATCCCGGTCGTCGAGGACGCCACCGATCGGTCGAGGCAGCCAGCCAACACGATGTGCTTTCTGGCCAGGGACAACGAGGGCCTCAAAGAAATCTATGGCCTCGTGACGACGAGCAGCAGCAAAGAGAATTTCTATTACACCCCACGCCTGAGCTACGCCGATCTTTTTGATATCTCTGACAACGTCATAATTTTTTCCGGCACGCACCCTGTCTGGGGGATGCTGCCGCTGGCCAAGAGAGACAGCCTCTACATCGAGCTGAACCCGATGAGCACGCGGAAGGCTCTCGAGTTCGCAGAGAAGAAGGGCTTCAAGACAGTCGCCACCAGCGACAATCACTACCCTCGCGTAACCGACAAGAAGGCTTACGAGGTTCTGGTTGGCAGAGACCGGCAGGACCGCACCGCGCCGATGCACATCCTGAACGAGTGGGAGTGGAGAGAGGCTGTGCCCTGGGGGCCGCAGGAGGCTATCGACAACACCTACAAGATCGCAGAGATGTGTAGCGCGGAGCTGCCTGTCGCGCAGATGGTCTCGTTCAAGAGCGACAAGTCTCTGCGCCAACTGTGCGAGGACGGCGCGCCGCACCGAGGCATCGACCTCGAGGACGAGGTCTACGCCGCCCGGCTCAAGAGAGAGCTGGACACGATCGCGAGCAAGGAGTTCGAGGACTACTTCTTCGTCATCGCTGACATGATCGCCTATGCCAAGAGGCACATGATGGTGGGGCCAGCCCGTGGCTCGTCCGCTGGCTCTCTGGTCTGCTACCTGACCGGCATAACGGATGTCGACCCGATAAAGCACAACCTGCTGTTTGAGCGGTTCATCGACATCAGCCGGGCGGACCTCCCAGACATCGACATCGATTTCCAGGACGACCGTCGCGAGATGGTGTTCGAGTATCTGCGAGAGAAGTATGGCGCGGAGAAGGTCGCTCACCTGGGGACTGTGTCTCGCTACAAAGCCAAGAGCACGATCGCCGAGGTCGCCAAGTCGCTTGGAGTGCCAGCCTGGGCCGTCAACGACCTCAAGGGCGCGATCATCGAGCGCAGTGGCGGCGACCCTCGATCAAATTTATGCATCCTCGACACACTCAACGATCTCGACGTTGGCAAGAAGGTCTTGGAAAAATACCCGCAGATGAGGGTGGCCGCTGAGTTGGAGAACCACGCGAGGCACAGCGGCGTCCACGCGGCTGGCATTCTGGTCACCGAGGAGCCTGTCAGCAGCTACTGCTCGGTCTCTGCTGCGAACGGCGCAGCGCAAATCAACAAGAAGGATGCCGAGGATCTGAACCTCCTCAAGATCGATGCGCTGGGGCTGCGGACGCTTTCTGTCTTGCAGGACGCCCTCGAGCAGGTTGGCTGGTCGCGGGATCAGCTGCTGAACTATCAGCTCGAGGACGAGGCTGCGTTCGCTGTCTTGAATGACGAGCGCTACGCCGGGATATTCCAGTTCGAGGGGTACGCCCTCCAGTCTGTGACCCGTCAGATGAAGGTCCACAAGTTCGAGGACATCACGGCGATCACCGCCCTGGGTCGCCCCGGCCCGCTGAACTCTGGCGGCACCACCCAGTTCATACGGCGGCACACCGGAGCCGCGCCAGTCGAGTACCTGCACCCGCTGACAGAAGAGATAACAAAAGTGACGCACGGCGTCGTCGTCTACCAAGAGCAGGTGATGACGATTGGCAGAGACATTGGGAAGATGAGTTGGGAGGATGTCTCCTCGCTGCGCAAGGCGATGAGCCGGTCGCTGGGAAAAGATTTCTTCGACACCTACTTTGAGAAGTTCAAAAAGGGGGCAAGCGAAAATGGTATCGACGAGGACGAGGCCCGGAACATCTGGGATCAGATCAATACCATGGGCAGCTGGGCATTCAATCGGTCTCACGCTGTTAGTTATGCTCTTGTCAGTTATTGGTGTTGCGTTCTTAAATCTAAGTTTCCTCTGGAGTTTGCTGCTGCTTGCCTTCGCAATGTCAAAGATGATGAGCAGGGCGTCCGTCTGCTGCGCGAGGTTATCAAGGAGGGTCTGGTCTACAAGCCATTCGACAAATTCAAATCGCTAGAGAACTGGTCTGTGCAAGACGGCGAGTTGATCGGTGGCCTGATCGGGGTCAAGGGCATCGGCCCTAAGATGGCATCGGAAATTGTCAGGCGACGAGAACTGAAGCAGCCCCTGACGCCACGCCACGAAACACTTTTGAATTCTGGTGAGACGCCCTACGGCGACATCTTTGAGTGCGCGCGAAGGTTCGACCACATCAAGGCTGACCCGGCCAAGCACAACATCAAAACTAAAATAACAGACATCGCAGACCTTGACGCCGACAACCCCGGCACATTCGTTTTCTTCGGCAAGCTGAAAGAGAAGAACCTCCGAGACTTAAATGAGAAGAGGGTCGGCAGTGAAATTGATAAGCAAAATCTCTGGCTGAACCTCACGCTCGAGGACGACACCTCGCAGATCATCTGCACCATCGACAGGTTCAAGTACGATCGCATCGGAAAGCAGATTGTCGAGGAGGGTCGCATGGGCGACTGGTACCTGATGAAGGGCAAAATAAGGTCTGGCTTCCGTAAGATCTACGTCGATCGATACCGAAGGCTAGACTAAGTGCTTGGTTCTATTGATAATTTTAGGGGTTTACTTTAAAAGCGATAGGATGGATAATTTTCTCTCCACTTCAGAAAGGAACTAAAGAGATGACCAACACCGTTACAATAACCAGTGCCATCAACCACCCCGATCAGTGGCAAGTTCAGGGCAATAACTCTTCCGTCTGTTTCACCGAAGACGGCCCTTTCAAGACACTGGACGAGGCGAAAGCCGCCGTGGCCGACCACGCAGTGTCGTGTGGTTTTAGGGAGTTTGACCTCCAGGTTGATTCAGACGCCGTAGGCATAAATCTGGAGCGTGCGGCCTGGGCAGCGGAGTGGGCAGCGGAAGACGCCGCAGAGGACGCCCTTACTGCCGACCGCACCCTGTACAACACCTTGATTGCCAAGTGCGAAAGCAGCGCGCCGGATGGCGTTAATGACCTTATCGAATCCGGTCACCTCAACGCGGACGAAACGATTTACGTCGAGAAGGCCGCGACCCCCGGAGAGTGGGCCGACCTTTTCGTTGGCTCGCTTCAGTGCCTCCTGACCGGAGGTGAAGCGACACCCGCCGTCGTGGCGTGGTTCAAAAAGAACGGGGTGGCGGGATGAGCAACTCCGAAAAGGCGTATTCACGCTACAAAGTGTGGGCCAACGACGAGCT
>CAXBOF010000195.1:0-5146 GCA_963977205.1 uncultured Phycisphaera sp.
CCCGCCGCGATCCGCCCTGCACCAGGCGCACAGCGATCGGATTGAGAGGCCCAAGACGCAGGATGTATCGAATCAGCGGCGGCATCAGAGAATCGTATCGCGGAAGACACCGCACTGTTCAGTCGATGCGATGTTTGTCCAAACGGACTCCTCAAAAAGAACCACGCCCGATCCTGTGGGACCGGGCGCGGCGAGAGTGAATGGAGAAGCCCTTGGAGAGGGGCTCTGGTTTCCGATTTACCGGCGGCGACGGATCGCAGCCAAGCCACCAAGACCCAGGAGAGCGGCCGAGGCGGGAGCAGGAACAAAGCTGAAGGTGACCTTCGAGGTACCCGATGCGGTTGAAGTCGAGGTCGCGCCGAAACCAGGACCGTAGTCCGTGTTGAAGTTGCCGACCGCGAGGTAGTACGTGCCATCAGCCAATGCGCCGACCGTGCTGTCATCGAGCAGCGAGGTCAGAACACCAGCACCGAAGTCTTCATCGTCGTTGGATGCGACGAGATTACCATCCGAGTCATAGAGACCGATCTCGGTATCGTTGTCGCCGAAGCTACCGCCCGTGTTGGTCGAACCGTCGGTGCTGATCGACCATGGGTTGGCACCAGCGCCACCCGAGACGTCGAAGCTGTACCACAGCACCTCCGCCTGACCGATGGGCTGAACGTCCATCAGATTGGGGTTGGCACCGACGTATGTGCTCGAGGGAGGCGGCGGAACTGCGAAGTCATAGAAATCGAAGTTCACGTTGTCCCAGATAGCGTCGGGACCAGCCGCGTCATCAAAGGTCTCGAAGAACTCGAAGTTCCAGTTGCCCACAACGTCATTGCCCCAAAGCACGCCGCCACCAGAGATGGCGTTCGGGCCAACGGCAACTGTGCCAGCGAAAGTCTGCCCGCTGCCGAGAGCAACAGTGCCGACAACGCCGCCGGGGTTCGTCAGTGCAACCGCAGCCTCGCTGCCCCATGTTCCCACGCCGCCATCGGTCAGGTTGCCCGAGAAGACGATGTCGCCGACCTGGAATGCCGGGCCGGCATAGTTGAACGTGAACGAGCCGTTACCGGCGTCTCCGAGAGCGCCTGTCGAGTTAAACGGACCAGCAGCGCCAGCCGAGAACTGCAAAGTCTGCGCAGATACGGAGCCCGCAGCTGCTAGACCTGCAACGATAGCCAGATTCTGAACAAATTTCATAAAAACCCCCAAATGGTCGTCCCCCGGGTTGAGAGCCCGGTGGAACACTGCTCCAAATAAACAGTCCTACCCCATGCCCGCCGAGATTTCGCGGGCCCGAACAGAGCGTTGAGAGCGCCCTGCACCTAGTACATACACCCGGTTTTCATGGTTGGCACGCAAACTACACCAAAAATATTATTCGGCCCTACTCAACCATTAACTCTTGCATTCAGGCAGAGAAACGGGTATCGCGCGCACGATGGATTGATTGCTCATACGAAATACACGTGCATCCATGATGCAAAACTGAATAGTGTCTCTGTGTGTTCGACGAGTAATGCACGCACGAACAATCCACGTAAGTGCAGGTCTGAATCAGGAACAACAGAAGACCTGGGCCGCGCGGCTCATGTTGTCTGATCAAAAAAAACACCGCCCACTCAGGAGAGTGGGCGGTGCGAGAAGTAGGACAAATCCAGAAGGATTTAGCGGCGACGACGGATCGCAGCCAGGCCACCGAGGCCGAGCAGAGCGGCCGAGGCGGGAGCCGGGACGAAGTTGAAGTTCACAACGTTCGTGCCGGTTGCGGTCGAGGTCGACGTTGCGTCGAAACCGGGGCCGTAGACCGTGTTGAACGAGCCAACAGCGACGTAGTAGGTGCCGTCGGCGAGAGCGCCAACGGTGCTGTCGTCGAGAATCGAGGTCAGGATGCCAGCGCCGAAGTCGGCGTCGTCGTTGGAAGCGATGAGGTTGCCAGCCGAGTCGAACAGGCCGATCTCGGTGTCGTCGTCAGCGAAGCTGCCACCGGTGTTGGTCGAACCGAAGGTGTCGATCGACCAGGGCTGAGCACCAGCGCCGCCCGAGACGTCGAAGCTGTACCAGGTAACCTCAGCTGCGTTCAGCGGGCCGGACTCGGTCGAGGTGGGGTTCACGCCGACGTAGGTGCTGGCGGGGGGGCCAGCCGGAACGAAGTCGTAGAAGTCGAAGTTCACGTTGTCCCAGATGGCGTCAGCGCCAGCTGCGTCGTCGAAGCTCTCGAAGAACTCGAAGTTCCAGTTGCCAACAACATCGTTGCCCCAGAGCGCGCTGCCGCCCGAGATGGTGTTCGGGCCGATGGCGACGGTGCCAGCGAAGGTCTGGCCGCTACCGAGAGCAACCGAGCCGACCACGCCACCGGGGTTGGTGATCGCGACCGAAGCCTCGCTCTGCCAGGTGCCGACGCCGCCGTCGGTGATGTTACCGGTGAAGATAACATCGCCGACCGTGAAGGCCGCACCAGCGTAGTTGTAGGTGAACGAACCGTTATCCACGTCGCCGACGGCGCCAGCGGAGTTGAACGGACCAGCTGCGCCGGCCGAGAACTGCAGGGTCTGAGCGGAAGCCGAGGCGGTCAGGGCCAGGCCGGCTGCAAAAGCGACTGTCTGTGCAATCTTCATGTGTACTCTCTTTCTTGTCATCTCTCGGAACCCGGGCCATGTACCCGAGCACCCTCCACACTCCGTTCCCAGCAGACGAACGCCGAGAACCAACGCCGACACGAAGGCTCTCACCTCCGTCTCAGTGCAACGCCAGCCCGAAAGGCCAACGAATCAATCTGGCTTCTTTGCTGACAAACGCATCCGAAATCGGACACTCAAGCCCCCACAGACCAGGCGGCTGGATGCTCGCGGCGAAACGCCGCTTTGATTGTCAGAGGTGCAAAGTCGCCTCTCTCGGGCTGGCTTTATGAGGGCCAATCCCTAATTCCCATGCACCCAAGTTAGAGGAGTTCGTTTGTCAAATCAAGGACAATGTTCGATCAAGGCCTGATACATTTCAGATTTGTGCATTGAAAACCCCCGCCGAGGGTTATTCAGGAAAGGCAAGCCGAGTCGTAAACAGGGCTTAGGTCGCGCTGGAGCCGGCCTGTACCTGCTCGTCCGAGCCGTCCTGGTCCGATTGAGGCTCCTCGGGCTTCACCTCGCTGACGAAGAACAGGTTTTCTGCCTCGTCCTTCCGGCTGACCGTCACCACCGCGTTGGGGGCGATATCACCCGACAGCAGCATCTCGCTGAGCGGATCCTCGATCAGGTTCCCGATCGCCCGACGCAGAGGCCTGGCCCCGTAATCCGGGTTGTACCCCTTCTCGATCAGGTAATCCTTGGCCGACTGCTCCAATACCATCGTGATGTTCTGGTGGACCAGACGCTCGCCCACCTTGGCGACCTCGTACTCCACGATTTCAACTAGGTCGGCCTTCGTCAGCGGCTCAAACACCACGATGTCATCCAAACGGTTCAGGAACTCGGGGCGGAAGAACCGCTCGATCTCCTTCATCAGGATGCCCTTGATGTTGTCGTAATCCGCCTCCGTCGTCCGCTTCTGGAACCCGAACCCGCCGCCACCCTTGATCAGGTCCGCGCCGATGTTCGAGGTCATAATGATGATCGTGTTCCGGAAGTCCACATGACGCCCGAAGGAGTCCGTCAGACGACCCTCCTCCATGATCTGAAGCAGCATGTTGAATACGTCAGGGTGAGCCTTCTCGACCTCGTCGAGCAGCACCACCGCGTACGGCCGCCTGCGGATCTGCTCCGTCAGCTGCCCGCCCTCCTCGTAGCCGACGTACCCCGGAGGCGCACCGACCAGACGTGAAACATTGTGCTTCTCCATGTACTCGGACATGTCAAGATGCACAAGAGCATCCGCATCCCCGAACATGAACTCCGCGAGCGCCTTGGACAGGAGCGTCTTGCCCACGCCCGAAGGCCCGACAAACACAAACGAACCCATCGGACGCTTCGGATCCTTCAAACCGGCCCGCGCGCGACGGATCGACTTGCTGATCGATTTGATCGCAGCCTCCTGGCTGATGACCGTCTTGTGCAACTCCGCCTCGAGCTGCAGAAGCCTCTGGGCCTCTTCCTTCTCGAGCCGCTGAAGGGGCACACCAGTCATCTTGCTGACGACCTCGGCGATGACTTCCTCATCGACCAGCCCGCCCTTGGCCTGCGACTGCTCACGCCATGTCTGCTGGATGTCTTCCTTCTTCTTGCGCATCTTCTCCGACTGATCGCGCAGCTCGGCCGCACGCTCGTAGTCGGCAGCCTTGACCGACTCGTCCTTCTCGATCGAAAGACGCTCGATCTCGCTCTCGATCTCAGCGAGGTTCGGCGGCTTGCTCATGCTCTTGATCCGAACACGCGCACCCGCCTCGTCCAGCACATCAATCGACTTGTCCGGCTGCACCCGACCCATGATGTACCGCCCCGACAGCTCAACCGCCGCCTTGAGCGCATCGTCGGTGATCTTCACCCGGTGGTGATCCTCGTACTTGTCGCGGATCCCCTTGAGAATCTCGACCGTCTGATCGGGCGAGGGCTGGTCCACAGTGATCGCCTGGAATCGGCGAGCCAAGGCCGCGTCCTTCTCGATGTACTTGCGGTACTCGTCGAACGTCGTCGCTCCGATGCACTGAATCTCGCCACGCGCCAAGGCCGGCTTGAGCACGTTGGACGCATCGATCGCGCCCTCGGCGCCGCCAGCGCCAACAAGCGTGTGCAGCTCATCAATAAACAGGATCACGATCTTGGCCCTGCGCACCTCGCTCATGACGGCCTTGATCCGCTCCTCAAACTGACCGCGGTACTTCGTGCCCGCGACCATCATCGCAAGATCAAGAACCACCAGACGCTTCTCATGCAGAATGTCCGGCACCTCGCCCGCGACGATCCGCTGGCTCAGGCCCTCGACGATCGCGGTCTTACCAACGCCCGCCTCGCCCAGAAGCACCGGGTTGTTCTTCGTGCGGCGGCAAAGCACCTGCACCAGACGCTCGATCTCGCGCTCACGCCCGATCACCGGGTCCAGCTCCTTGCCCTTGGCAAGCTCGGTCAGGTCACGCCCGAACGAGTCCAAAGCCGGGGTCTTGCTCTTGCCCTTGCGGGCTGCGCCGGGTTCGCCCCCGCCGCCGCCCGATGAGCCGCCAGCGTCCTCG
>CAXBOF010000196.1:0-5131 GCA_963977205.1 uncultured Phycisphaera sp.
GCCGGCTCCTCCGGGGCTCCGAGCTCATCGGCGACGGTCTCCCCGAGGCCCAGGTACCACCGGAGAGCCCGGCCGATAGCCCGGGTCTCGGCCATCCTTACGCAGTGGGGCAGGATATTTCGGCTGGTGGACTTCGGGCCACAATCTCCATGAGCCGAGAACGCTGCTCCTCATCGAGGTCGCCCTGGAGTTCGAGCCGCTTGGTGATCCGAAGCACGGGTCCGCTTGCGCTTTCACAATCGCGGCAGTCTTCCGCGTGTATACGGTCCTGGCTGAGACTGACCGATACGCCGGTCAACGGCCAGCCCTTCCGGTCGGCGTACATCCGAGTGGTCATGGCCACGCACGTACCAAGTGAAGCCAACAGCAACTCGTATGGAGACGGTCCAGAATCCGTGCCGCCGACGGTCCGGGGCTCGTCGGCCCAGAGAGAGTGATTCCTCACGCGGACCTGAGACGCGAAACCAGAGTCGCCAATGGTCACTGCGACCGAGGGAGTATCTGTGGTGCTCTTGCTGGATTCCGATTTCATGGCAGTTCCTTTCTGGTGTGGCTTCACCACACACATTTCGGTTGGGTCCCTGAAGGTCCCGTCGGTGCTGGTCTGCGAATCAGCCGACGAGGTGTGTCCACCCCGTCAGCCGAGAGGGGAGAGAGAGGGGTTCTGCGATCTACTCGGCATGCTCGTCGAACAGACCGGGCCAGTTGGTGTTGGCCCGTGAGACGCTGCCGTCGAAGTCCGCGTTGAACTTCTCGAGGATGTCCGAGTTCACATTCAGGTAAAGCTTGTCGTTGCGCACCTGCGCGGTCGTGATGTCGACGGGCAGGAGGATGTTGATCGAAACGCCGTAGGCGCAAAAGCCGCCGTACTGGGGCGCATAGCGGTCGGGGTTGGCCAGGAACGTTGCCTTGCTTTCTTCGGTGGCGAAGAGGTAAGTCGCGCCCGCGTGCTCGGCGCGGATCATGGGCGAACCGTTCAAGGGCGATTCGCTCTGGAAGAAGCTGACCGGGTCAAAGCCCGCCAGGCCGACCCCGCTGGCGCCGGAGACATTGACCAGGTTGCCACGGGCTGCGGCGATCTTCTCGACTGCCTCATCGGTGCTCCACACGTCGCTCGCGATCATGCGGTAGTTGACAAAGGCAGCCTCGAACCCGTCGTAGCCCGGCAGCTTCGCGGCGGCCGTCGCATCAGAGACGATCGCGACCTCGAAGCCCTCCTCGATCAGGTTCCGCATATGCGACTCAACGCAGAGGTTAGCGGACATGCCCGCGATGACGACCTGATCTATGCCCGCCTTGCGGAGTTGCAGCGCGAGATCGTTGGAGTCGGAGCCGTAGACTTTGTGTGGGCTCACCACGACCGTCTCGCCGTCGTTGATGTATGGCTTGTAGCGATCGAGCCAATCGGCACCGGAGCCCTCGATGCCTTCGGTCTCGAGCGGGCCGTCGCGGTGGAACATGTCGATGTCGTGCATCAGCGTCTCGAGCGCACCCTCAAACTTCCAGGTGTGGTCGTGCGGGTAGTAATAGTGGGGGCTGACAAAGACCCGGGCGTCGACGCCCTTGGCGGCCTTGAATAGCCGTTCGATGTTCTCGACGGTGTTGTTCTCTGTCACGCTCTCGCCGACGACACCCCAGGTGACACCACTGGGGCTCAGGAAGTCCACCTGCGGATCGATGACGAGGAGCGCAAAGCTGCCCCGGCCAAGCTCGACACCGGGCCTCGGAATCGGTGCATCGGCGCGAGGGCCGTTGATGTAGTGCACGTGCCCGGCGTGGTTGTGGCCGGCGTGGTCTCCGTGGTCCATGGGCTGAGCTGACGCGATGGGCGACAGGGCGCAGGCGGTCAGAGCAGTGACGGTCATGGTGATGCGGTTCATTGCAGTTCTCCTTCGTATTGGGTTGCTCTCGCTGTGCGTTTTGAGAAACCGGTGATGATGTGTGCCCGGGCGAGAACGTCCCGCCCGGGCGGCGAACGGGTGATCAGCGCACGTCGGGGATGCCGGCGTGCGACTCGGGTCTTGGGCCCGGGGCGGGCCAGCGGAATCGGCGTTCGGCTTCGGTGATCGCGACGTCGTTGATGCTCGCCTCACGGCGGCGCATCAGGCCGGCGTCATCGAACTCCCACAGCTCGTTGCCATAGCTGCGGAACCACCGGCCCTGGGCGTCACGCCACTCGTACTGAAAGCGCACCGCGATTCGGTTCTCGCGGAAGCCCCAGAGTGCTTTGGTGAGCCGGTAGTCGAGCTCACGATCCCACTTGCCCCGCAGGAACGCGCGTATCTCGTTGCGTCCTTGGAGAAAGGTGTCACGATTGCGCCACTCGCTGTCGGGCGAGTAGGCGAGCGCGACGCGCTCTGGGTCGCGGCTGTTCCACGCGTCTTCGGCGGCGCGGACCTTGGCGAGTGCGGTCTCGGGGGTGAATGGCGGTGTGAGTTGGCGCTGAGATCGCGCAGACGCCGAAGCGCCAGGTACTGTTTCGGGTTTCATGTCATGCTCCTTGCGAAGGCGACTGACTGAGCGGTCACCTTCGAGGCGAGATTTTGGCTTGTGGGATCAGCCGGCGCTTTCGACGAGATTCGCCGGCGTCCATTCGACTGCGGCGAACGCGCTATCGAGTGGCGTGCTCGCGATGTGGTTGGTGTAGTTGGACATCACTTTTACGGCCGTGCCGAGGATGACCTCGAGAACGGTTCGGCTCGTGTACCCAGCGGCGAGCAGCGCATCGATATCGCTCTGCTCGGGCCAGCCGCGGCTCTCGTTGATCTTGGCCGCAAAGATACGGAGTGCTTCGAGCTTTGGATCGGAAAGCTCGGTCCCGTCGCGGAGCGTGTTGATGACATCGTCCGGCACACCCTGGGCCTTCGCGATGCCTGTGTGCGCCGACATGCAGTAAGTACAGCCGTTGAGCCGGTTGTTGACCATCAGGATGATCTGGCGTTCGGTCGGCGACAGGTCACTCTTGTCAAAGATCGCCGCCAGGGCCATGTACCCCTCGAGCAGAGCCGGAGCCTCGGCCATCACGGCCAGCAGGTTCGGGAGGAATCCGAACGCCTGCTGTGCGTTCGCGATGAGCGCACTAGCTTCGGGCGCGGTCTCGGCGGTGTGCTGTGGAAATCGTGACATGGTGAGCCTCCTTTGGGCCATGCGATACCCATCCAAGCGAAACGCTCGCCCGGTTTGGTCATCGCAGTGATGTGGGCGCTCGAGGCGCCAGGTTCTAGGAAACCCAGTGCTCCGCCATTCGTTCGGCAGAAGTGGGCTTCACGGCATAACTATACTGACTAGTCAGTATAATTCAACCTCTATGGGCCCAATACGCGAAAAAGAGCGTCAAAACCGCGTTGATGGTCCCGTATCGGCGACAATTTCTTTGGATGACTGACAAAATTACGTTCTGTGGAACCGAGCAAGTCGATTATGTGTACTGTTTAGTCAGTATTGTATCCGCTCCCCCCGAGGAACACCCATGCCCCCGAGTCGACGAGACGATCTGATCGATGCGGCGATGCGCGTCTTCTACAAGCACGGCTTCCACGCCTCCAGCCTGGACGACATACAGAAGGAGGGCGGCATCAGCCGGATGACGCTGTACAACCATTTCAAGTCCAAGGACGAACTGGTCGTCGCGGCGATGCGTCGGCGTGACGAGATCTTCCGGAACAAACTGATGCAATTCGTGGATGCCCGCGCGAAGACACCCCGCGAGCGTCTGCTGGCCGTATTCGACTTCCACGAGGACTGGTTCACCGGTACCGAGTTCTGCGGGTGCATGTTCATTAACGCGTCGGCGGAGTTTACTGTCGCGGACTCGGCTCCGCGGCGGCTAGCTGCCGAGCATAAGCAGGAAATCGTGCGCTACATGCGGGAGCATTGTGAGGCCACAGGCATGGACGATCCGGGTGAGGTCGCCGAGCAGCTGAATATCCTCCTTGAAGGCGCAATCGTCACCGCCCGTGTTGTCGGGCAAGTTACCGGCGGCGGCACAGACCCCGGCGCTGCAGCTCGGCGAGCCAAAGCGATGGCGGTCCGCATTGTCGATCAAGTCTGAACTCTTGGCCCTGCTAGGGGATTTAACCATGAAAACTGAGATCTTCCCCCGGTATGGCCCTCCCGATATCGTCAGACTCGTCGAGATTTCCGACGCCGCCCCCGCAGCGGGTGAGTTGCTCGTGCGGGTGCGTGCGAAAACCGTGTCGTCAGGCGACGAACGTATACGCGATTATTCCTTCAGGCGATCTGGTGCACACTCACCTGATCGGTGCGTGTGATAAAAGAGCGGCCGCCAAACGATCCGAGGACGCAGCCTTCTTCCGCGAGATCGTTGAGACCGGGGCATACCGACCGGTCATCGACCAACGATTCGTGTTCGACCGGACCCGCGATGCCCACGGGGTCATCCGCGCCTGTCACAAGCTGACTCTTAATCAGCGGGTTTCAGGTTCGAGTCCTGAGGGGGTACTTTCAATGCTGGTCCACTCAAACCTGAGATGCCGATCAGTGCTGGCCCAAATCCGGTCTCGCTCCGGACTCGGCGGCCTGCCCGGCTAGGGAATCTACAGATTTCAAAACACAGGTCTGGCCCTGCCGGTTGTCCCTAAATCTCTGTCAGTAAAGTGATTATCAAGACGTCACGTCGCCTCCAAGAGAAACCGTCCGACGGGGCCCTGCTGGTACAATTCTCTGCATGGGCGATATCGGACACACAACCGCCAGTATCCAGGGAAGCCTCGGCCGCATCGCCGATGGCAATGGCAGAACCTTCGCCCGTGATGAACTGCTCGAGAGCGCCATCCGCCGAATCCGTCAGATGGTCCGCAAGGAGATCGCACGCAGCCCGGGCGTTGCGCGTTGGGAAGAAGAAGACGACCTCGTCCAGGAAGTGCTGATCCGAGTGGATCGAGCCGTGCAGGATGCCCGGCCAGAGCACGTCGGACAATTCTTCCTGATCGTGGGCCAGCACGTCAGATGGGCTGCGGTCGATCTGATCCGGAAGCATTTCGGGTCGCACGGCATCGGCAATCGCCACCGCACCGGCATGGAGCCCGCCTCAATCGCCGGGCATCAAGACGCCGATCTCGCCGAGCAGATCGATTCAGTCAAACTCCACGAGGCGGTCGATCGACTCGAC
>CAXBOF010000197.1:0-5126 GCA_963977205.1 uncultured Phycisphaera sp.
CTTCTCCCCTTCACGCATAACCAGAAGGAGAAGGGCGTGGAGGACGCGTGGTCCCTCACCATCGAGAAAGGCCTGTGGGACACGCTCGGCGCGCCCGCCTTGGACATGCTGGACAAGTTCATCGACTTGCACGAGGCGGAGCAGGGCGACAACTACCGCTTCATGATCGAGGAGAGCGGTGAGTTCCCTCAGATCGCCGGTGCGTACGGCACGTCGGACGTCGTCTATCGCTGCGGTGACGTGGCTGGGATCTTGGACTGGAAGTTCGGCCGGAACTACGTAAACCCCGTCGAGAATAAACAGCTCATGTTTTATTTCGCCGCCATGCGTGGGAAGTATCCGGCGTTCTTTGAAGGCTCGACGCGCATCATCCTCGGCATCGGCCAGCCTCAGTGCAATGACGACGTCTTTGCCGAGTGGGAAACGACGAACGAGCGCATCGATGACTTCATCGAAGAGCTGCGCCTTGCCGTCGTGGCCGCGAACCATGACGACGCGCCCATCGCCAAGGGCGACTGGTGCAAGTTCGCCGACTGTAAGGCCGTGTGCGAGCTGCACGTCCGCGCCGCAGAAAGGCTCGGAGCTAAGTTGAAGTATATCGAGACGAAGCGAGAAGAAAATGTCGCGGCGTCGAGCCATGCCAACCCCGCGAGCGCCTTGTCAGACATCGGGGACTACCTCGGCGAGGCGATGGAACTCGCGGAGATGGCCCGCGACTGGGCGGCACACATCGCTGTGCTGGCGCAGGAGCGCCTCGAGGCTGGCCTGCCAGTCGAAGGGTACAAGGTCGTGGAGAAGCGCTCCAGCGGCCGCGTCTGGTCCGTCCCTGACGAGCAAGTCGTGAACAGATTACGCTCTCGGGGCTTGAAGTCCGCGCAGTACCACGTTAAGAAGGTGATCACTGCACCACAAGCGGAGAAGATCCTGAAAAGTTTAGGCAAGCAATTGCCAGAAGAGATCGTCACCATGAAAGCCAGCTCAGGCTTCACGATGACGAAAGTGGGTGATCCTCGTTCTAAGAAGGATACGACACCTGAAAAAGCGGCAGCGCTCGGAAAAGCTCTGCTCGCAAAAACGCAAAAGATGTAAGGAGAAACACATCATGGCAAACGAAGTTACAACAAAAGCAGCGTCAGGTCTTGGCGCAATCGCAGCAGGCCTCCAGCGGGCTAAGAAGCAGATGCCGTCATTTGGCGGTAAGGCCTTCCTCAAGTTCGCCAAGGACGGCGAGTGGAGCGTAGGTCGCGGGGGTGACGATCTCACGAACGAGCGCATCGTCGTGAACGTGGAGAGCCTCAAGTCTGGGTACGTGTGCTGGACGAACCACGAGAAGAAAAAGAACGAAAAGCTCGGCGAGGAGATGATGCTCGCGTCCCAAGGCTCGGTCGATCCTTCAAACCTGAAAGACCTTGGCTGGGACTGGAAGGCGCAGCAGTCCTTCGACGGGCGCTTCATCGATGGGGACAAGAAGGAGGTTACGTACACCGCCAGCTCAGTCGGAGGCCTTGAAGCGTTCGACGGTCTCATCGACGCCGTCATGGCGCGATTGGGCGAAGGCGAGGAGACGTTCATCTTCCCAGTCGTTGAACTGCAGACGGACTGGTACGAGCACAACATGTACGGCAAGACGTACAAGCCCGTTCTTGACGTCGTGGCGTGGGTCAACGAAGATGGCGACCCTGAAGGGTCCGCCAAGAAGGCGGCCAAGAAGAAAGAGGCCGAGGCTGAAGAGCCAGAGGCCGAGGACGAGCCAGAGGCCGAGGACGAGCCAGAGGCTGAAGAGCCGCCGGTGAAGCGCCGCCGCCGCTAAGAGATCCGTTGGGGTGTCCTTTTTGAAACCAGTCCACCCCGCAGGAGCCTACCCCGCGCAGCCAGAAACTTAAGACACACACAGCAGCGCGGGTCCACCTTGTTTCGGTTTTGGTCAACGACCTGTTGGCATCCAAACTGAACCGCGACAAGGGCCTACCCCACGCCGCCAGAAACCAAGATACGTACAGCGGCGTGGGTTCACTAAGAAATGACATGTTTTGTTTCCGAGACGTTACGATAGGTGAGGGCTGGCACCCGATCCGAAAAGCCTGCCGACCCATGCCAGTGGCGAGGGCCTGCGTGCGTCGCGGTGACAAAACACAAAGCACAAAACGGAGAGCATCATGCACGACCTGACAGAGTACATCCCCACGTCCGACATCTGCTACATCGACAGCGAGACGCGGAGCGCGCCAGATCAGGAAGATCCGCGATGGGAGAACGTCACGCTCACAAGCACGGACAGATACAGCGACAACGCATGGCCCATCATCATCACGTGGGCCTTTGACGTTGACGGACCTGTCCAGCGCTGGGAGAGCCAAGACATCACACGCCCGCCGACGCGGGACGAACTCCCTGCCGAGCTTCTCGCGTGGGATGGGTACTTCGCCGCGTGGAACTCCGGCTTCGACCGGAAGATCCTGCGCGGGTGCCTCGAAGCGCCGGACACCGACCAGTGGCTGGATATGATGGCGCACGCGGCGTACAACAACATGCCCCTCGGCCTCGACCGCGCCGCGAAGAGCTGCGGCCTCGTGGGTAAAAACACGAGCGGGAAGACGCTCATCAAAATGTTCTGCACGCCAAATGGCGCGACGACTGAAGAAGAGCCGGATGCGTGGCGCGAGTTCTGCGACTACGCGGACGTGGACGTGGAGCAAATGCAGGCCGTGGCCAAAGGGTCCATGCCCGTCCCTTACACGATCTGGCAAGAGCTGTGGGTCTCTGAGCGCATCAACGACCGTGGGCTTCCCTTCGACCGGAGCATGGCCATGGGTGGCGCTGCCATCGCCGATCAGTACGCGGCGCGCCTGTCCGCCGTCATGACGGAGATCACGAAGGGGGCCATCACGACGCCGAAGCAATTTGTCCGTCATCGGGCATGGGTCTGGGAGCGCGTGCGCGGCAATCCCTTCCTCGCGCAGCACATGATCGTGGCGCACCGCGTCCACGAGGGGGAGGACGAGTACGTCCTGAAGATGGACCGGCCCCGCATCACGAAGCTACTGGCCGCCCTCGAGACCTTGAACGAGACGACGGGTCTGACGGATGGCGAGTACGACGCCATGCTCCTCCTGATCGAGCGCGAGTACGGGGCGAGCGCCGCACCGGCCAAGTTCACGAAGATGCTGGCGATGGCGAACAAGGACGGACGCCTGACGGGTCAGTACGTTTTCTCCGGCGCGACGCAGACGGGCCGTTACAGCTCGCGCGGCGTGCAGCTCCACAACATGACGAACCGCCCCATCGGCTCGGTCGAGTTCGAAGAGGACACGTGCTTCATGCTCATCGATGGCGTGGACATCGATGTCTTCGCCGAGGCCGTTGGCAACGTGGGGCGGGGCCTATCCCTCATGATCCGCCCAGCCATCACTGCAGGCGAGGGCAAGGTCCTCGTGTGGGGTGACTGGGCCAACGTTGAAGCGCGGGGCCTGCCGTGGCTTGCCAAGGCGGAGGAGCGCCTCGACGTGTTCCGCGCCATTGACGCAGATCCTGACAACACGCCGGACGTCTACCTGCAGGCCGCCGCCGGTATGTACAATCTGGACGCCTTCGAGCTGCTCGAGGGCCACAAGGCCAAGGACGCGGACGTCAAAGGCTTGCGCCAGAAGGGGAAGATCGCGGAGCTTGCTCTGGGCTTTGCCGGTGGTGCCGGTGCCCTCCAGTCGATGGCGGCCAACTACGGCATGTCCTTCGGTCAGGAGGAGGCGCAGGACATCGTCAACAGGTGGCGCGCCGCCAACGAGTGGGCGACGGACTTCTGGGACGAGGTGTGGAACGCCTTCGTCAACGCGGTGCAGAAAGTGGGAACGCCCTTCGAGGCGGGTCGCGTGACGTACGAGGCGATGCACGTCGGGAACGAGGTGTGGGTCGCTTGCTACCTGCCGGACAATCGTCCCCTGTTTTACCGGAACGTGCGCGAGCGCGTGTCCATCGAGTATGATCCTTTTGACGCTGACGTCGTCCTGTCCCGCGCGAGCAAGCTCTCCTTTGAGGGCGAGGCTGGCATCAAATATTTGTGGAAGGGCATCCTCGTGGAGAATATCACGCAGGCCGCCTGCGCGTCGATCCTGCGCGAGACGCTGGGACGCTTGGACGCGGACCCTATGCTCGACTTCATGCCCGTCGTTGGGCACACGCACGACGAGATCATCCTCGAGGTGGACGAGATGTACGCGGACGCGGCCGAGACTGAACTCGGGAAGGCCATGCTCCACGCGCCAGCGTGGCACGATGGGCTGCCCCTCGGGGCGGACATCAGCGTGAATAAGTGGTACTCTAAGGCTATTGACTAGTCTGCGCATAAATATATAAGTACCCCTATGTGATCGGAGAAGGAGACACGCACATGCGGAACACACGTACAGAAGAACTCGCCATCGCCCTCATGCACCAGCAGGGGGCGCGCGTGCCTGTCAATGATCTTGACCTCGGGCGCATGGCGGCCCTCACCCCTGACGCCCTCCCTTGGCTCGAGGAGCTGCAGGGGGCGCGCGAGATGCAGGAGGAGCACGAGGAGATCCGCGCCGAGAACGAGCACCTCGAGACGGAACTCGAGGACGCGAAGGCGGACAACGTCACGCTCAACACGAAGCTCACGGATCTGCAGGAGCGTTTCGACGAGATGCAGCACCGCCTGATAGGATTAGAAAAATGAGCCGGACCATGACGCACAATCAGCGCACGTGGGCCTTGCGCCAGAACGGTCTCAAAAAGGGCCAGCTCGCTCACGTGACCGACAACATGGAGCGGGAGGTATTCGAGGGCCTGCTGGACGATATGATAGAGATGGGCGTGGAGAGCATCGCCGAGTACGCCCGCGAGCTGATCATCGAGAAACATTTTGAAAACCACGGAGAAGAAAATGCATAGAGACCAGATACTGGGCAAAGCTCAAAAGCTCGTTAGCGGTGATCGCGATGGGCAGTATGGCAGCCCGCAAAAGAACTTCGAGATGATCGCCGTCAGGTGGGGGCAGATCCTCGGCGTGAGCGTCACGCCGACGCAGGTCGCCATGATGATGACTGATCTCAAGATGGCGCGCGCCATCACGGGCGTCCACAAGGAGGATACCTTCCTCGATCTGGTGG
>CAXBOF010000198.1:0-5071 GCA_963977205.1 uncultured Phycisphaera sp.
CCTGCTCTGCCCGCCTCTTCTGCTTACAGTATGCTGACGGGGCGGCAGCCGGCGGGAAAGCCAGCCGGGGCGTGGGTCCGCATGGGCCGGGCGCGACGCTGCAGACTGCCAGAACACCAACACCCGGCACCACGGGGCGAGAGCGTCCCGGTGGATTGGCCGCAGAACCGACCAGGGACGACGAGCACGCATGGCACGATCCAGAAAGAAACTCGGTGAGATTCTCGTCCGTCAGGGGGCCTGCCTGGCCCCGCAGGTCGAGAAGGGGCTGGCGCTGGCCCAGGGCTCGGGCAAACGTATCGGCGAGGCGCTCATCGAGGCCGGCTTCGTCAAAGAGAAGGACGTCGCCAAGGCCCTTGCTGAGCAGTTCGGCATGGAATTCGTCGACCTGAGTTCGAGCGAGGGAGTGGCTTCGGTTGAGCCCGACCTGATCCCGGAAGAACTCATCAAGAAGCACTTCATCCTGCCCCAGGGCAAGTCGGGCAGCCGGATGAAGCTGATCGTCCATGACCCGGTGAACATCGAACTGATGGACATGCTGCGGTTTCGGCTCAACGTCGAGATCGAGCCGCGCATCGCGGCCAAGGACGACATCAAGGTCTTCATCGAGAATCACTTCCGCTCGGGCGGGAGCATCGTTGATACCAAGCAGCTCAGCGCCGACGAGTCGCTCGTCACGGATTCGATCGACAAGTCGATTGACAGCTCCGTCGACAAATCAATGGATAAGTCCATCGACGTCTCTGGCGATGATGCGCCGATCGTCAAGCTGTGGAACCGTATTCTGACGGAAGCCGTGAACATGCGGGCCTCCGACGTTCACCTCGAACCGATGGACGACAGGGTGCGTCTGCGTTATCGAATCGACGGCGTGTGCATCGAGCGCGATAACTTGCCCAAGCGGATGCAGCGGGCCCTGCTCTCACGCATCAAGCTGATGGCGGGCATGAATATCGCCGAGAAACGCGTCCCGCAGGACGGGCGCATTAAGCTGCCCATCGACGACGAGGTCACGATCGACTTCCGTGTTTCTGCTTGCCCGATCTACCACGGCGAATCTGTGGTCATGCGTATTCTGCGTCCCGATGCGGTGCGCATCGGTCTTGTCAACCTCGGCTTTGCGCAGGACAACCTCGACGTCTTCAACAAAATCATCCGCCGACCCAACGGCATCTTCCTCGTGACCGGGCCGACGGGTTCTGGTAAAACCACGACGCTGTACTCGGCGCTGGACGTTCTGAATCGCCCGGACAAGAAGATCATCACCGCCGAGGACCCGGTCGAATACAACTTCGACGGCATCAACCAGTGCCAGGTGAAAGAATCGATCGGGTTTGGCTTCAAAGAGATCCTGCGTTCGATGCTGCGTCAGGCACCCAACATCATCCTCGTCGGTGAAATTCGAGACAAGGAAGTGGGCGAGATCGCGATCCAGGCGGCCCTGACGGGTCACCTCGTGTTCTCAACACTCCATACGAACGATGCGCCCAGCGCGATCACCCGCCTGATTGACATGGGCATCAAGCCCTTCCTGGTGGCCAGTTCGATCCAGGCGATCATGGCCCAGCGTCTGGTCCGTGTGCTGCACGATGCGACCAAGGAGCTGGCCGAGCCGCACGAGCTGGATCACAAGTTCCTGCGTCTGATCGGGCTGACCCCGGAAGAGGCAGAGGGGCGTGTGTACAAGCCCGTGCCCAGCGCCGCAACGCCTACCGGGTATAAAGGCCGAAAGGCCATCTTCGAGATGATGCTGATGGACGCGACGATCCGCGAAGCGGCATTCCAATTGTCCCCCGTCTCGGAACTCCGCAGGCTGGCGCTACAGGGCGGCATGCGGCCGCTCGTCGAGGACGGCAAGCTCAAGGTGCTTGCCGGCGTGACCACCCCTGAAGAGATCGCCCGCGTGTCGCAGGTGGAAGAGGGTACCGGGGTTATTGACTGATCGATTGAATTGATATGTACCACCCGCGGCGGATGCCGACGGGTTTAGAGCCGGAGCGACTCGATGTCGACGATGCAGATTGACAGACTGCTTGACACCATGATCAAGCTTGGCGCCAACGACCTTCACCTGACCGTGGGCAGGCCGCCGACTTTGCGTTTGCACGGCTCGCTGCGGAACCTGCAGACGAAAGTGCTCGATTCGGAGTCGATGGTGGGACTGATGAAGTCCATCACGCCCGAGCAGAAGCAGCAGGAACTGGCTGAGGAGGGAGGCACCGACTTCGGTTTCGCCTACGGCGACAAGGCCCGTTTCCGTGTGTCGGTCTTCCGCCAGCGGGGCGATCTTGCGATGGTGCTCCGGCTCATCCCAAATAAGCTGCTCACGTTCGATCAGATCGGTCTACCGGATGTGTGCAAAGACCTGATCCGAAGACCCCGTGGCTTGTTTCTTGTGACAGGTCCGACGGGTTCGGGCAAGACGACGTCGCTTGCGACGATGATCGACCACGTGAACATGAACCTCGAGCGGCACATCGTCACGATGGAAGACCCGATCGAGTACTACCACTATCACAAGAAATCGATCGTGAACCAGCGTGAGGTCGGTTCCGATGTGCCGTCGTTCGCCGAGGCACTCAGGCGCGCACTGCGTCAGGACCCCGACTGCATCCTCGTGGGCGAAATGCGAGACCTCGAGACGATCGAGGCTGCGGTGCGAGCGGCCGAGACGGGCCACTTGGTGTTCGGAACGCTCCATACCACCGGTGCCGCCAAGACGATCGACCGTGTGGTTGACGCCTTCCCGGTGACCCAGCAGAACCAGATCCGCGTGCAGCTTTCGACGGCCCTGATCTGCGTGCTCAGCCAGGTGCTGCTTGGACGGGTTGACACCAAGGGCATGGTCGCTGCATACGAGTTCCTTGTCGTGACGCCCGCCATCGCCAACCTCATCCGCGACGGCAAGAGCTTCCGAATCGACTCGGCGATCCAGACCGGTAAGAAATTCGGCATGCAGCTGCTCGACGATCACCTCTGGTCGCTCTACACGCGAGGCATGATCGCGGCCGACGAGATGATAGACAAGGGCAAAAACCCGCAGGACCTGACCGCCAAGGTCCACCAACTCGGCCACACTGTCGGGCGGGCCGAACTGGACGAGGAAGATGTGAAGGCGGAGTAGTTCGGGTTCTGCTCATTGGCTGTCAGAACCGGAGAATCGGTTTTCATGGCAGAGAATCCGGCTGTCGAATGGCCTCTAGAGGCCGTTTACGGGGGTTCGGGGCCGAACCGAACCCGTTGAGATGCGAAGATAGTTATAACGCGGCTCGGGGTTCGCCCCGAACGCGGAGGATGTGGCATGGCCAAAGCGAACGCCGGTGAAATCAATTACGCGCAGCTGAAAGGGCACAAGCTCGGGCGGATCCTGCGCAAGCTCGGAACGGTCAAGAAAGAGCAGGTTCACGAGGCGCTCGAGATCCAGAAGGCCGGCCGGAAGGTCCCGATCGGGCAGCTTCTAGTCGAGCTCGGGCACATCACCCAGCGCGACGTGAATGAGAGTCTCGCCGCTCAGGCCGGCATGGAGTACGTCGACCTCGAGGGTGTCGAGCTCCCGCAGAACGCGATCGACGCGATCCCGTCTGCCAACGTGCGCGTCTTCGGCGTGATCCCGCTTGAGTTCAACGAGCGGGCCAAGCGCCTCAAGATCGCGATGAAGAACGCCAACAACTTCCGCGCGGTTGACGACATCCGTCTGCTGCTCGGGGTGACAGTCGATGCTGTCGTGGGCGATGCGGACATCATCGACAAGCTGATCGAGCAGCACTTTGCCAAGAGCGAATCGATGTCGGACGTGGTTTCCGATCTGGCTTCGGATGACAAGTTCATGTCGCTGGCCGGCGATCAGTCGATCGACTTGGAGGCGGTGCTCGAGGCGTCCGAGGACAACAAGATCGTCAAGCTGCTCAACCTTGTGCTGATGCAGGCGATCCGAGACAAGGCGTCGGACATCCACTTCGAGCCGTTCGAGGAAGAATTCAAGATGCGGTACCGCATCGACGGCGTGCTCTACGAGATGGTGCCCCCGCCGGTGCATTTGGGTACCGCGATCACCAGCCGTGTCAAAGTCATGGCTAATCTCGACATCGCCGAGCGCCGCTTGCCGCAGGACGGCCGCATCGCTCTGACCATCGGTGATGCCGCGGTCGACCTTCGTGTCGCGGTGCTGCCCACGATGCACGGCGAGAGTGTTGTGATGCGATTGCTCGATCGCTCCAATGTTGAACTTAGTCTCGACCGCGTGGGCCTGGATGAGAAAGACTTGGCCGACGTTCGTTATCTCATCAAGAAGCCCAACGGCATCGTGATTGTCACGGGGCCGACCGGTTCGGGTAAAACGACCACGCTCTATGCGGCTCTGTCCGAACTCAACGACATCGGCACGAAAATCCTGACGGCCGAAGACCCGGTCGAGTACGACATCGACGGCCTGTGCCAGGTGCAGATTAATACCGAAGTCGGGCTGACCTTCCCCGCAGCGCTCCGTTCGTTCCTGCGTCAGGACCCCGACGTGATTCTCGTCGGTGAGATCCGCGACAAGGCAACAGCCGAGATCTCTGTGCAGGCCTCGCTGACGGGTCACTTGGTGCTCTCGACGCTCCACACCAACGATGCGCCCAGTTCGATTGTTCGACTGATTGACCTCGGGCTCGAGCGATTCCTGTTGGCTGCGACCATCGAGGGCGTCGTGGCCCAGCGTCTCGTGCGGACGATCTGCCCCAAATGCCGCGAATCGTACACGCCGGGCGATGATGAACTGATGGAACTGGCACTGACGCCCGAGATGGTGCAGGGCAAGCAGTTCATGCGTGGGCGGGGCTGTGACAACTGCCATAACTCGGGCTACAAGGGCCGTATGGGCATCTTCGAGATCATGATCCTCGACGACGAGTCACGCGAGCTGATCCTCAAGGAAGCCTCGACGTCGGCTCTCCGCAACCACTCCAAGGCTCAGGGCATGCGCACGCTGCGCGAGTCAGGCCTCCGCGGCATCTACGACGGCCGCACCACCATCGACGAAGTTGTCCGCGAGACGATTGCTGAGGAATGAACTCGGATTAGCACAGAGAGG
>CAXBOF010000199.1:0-5059 GCA_963977205.1 uncultured Phycisphaera sp.
CCGACCTTCGGCGCAAGATCGTGATGATCCGCCGGTACCTGGCGCCCCAGCGTGATGCGCTCCTGCTTGCCGAGCGGGAGCTGCCGCACTGGGCGGGCGATCACGTCAAGCACGCGATCCATGACTCGGCGATCGGGCTGGCGCGGATCGTTGACCATCTCGACGAGATGCGCGATCGCGCGACAGCGGTGCACGACGAGCTGAGCCTCATCGAGAACGAGCGGATGGGACGCATCAGCCTGCGTCTGACCGTGATCGCAGCGGTGTTCCTGCCCGCCAACATGATCGCGGCGATCTGGGGGATGAACACGGGCGGCTTGCCGCTGGTGGCGCACACCTACGGCTTCTGGATCGTGATGGGGATCCTGATCGCCTTCGCGGCCGCGGGCCTGTATATGGCGCGGGGCCTCTTGCGTTAGTGAGCTGTGGCGATGCCCGTGTACGTCGGGTGGGGCGTGCCCGTGCCGATGTTCTCGAGCTCCTTGAGCTTGTTGAGGTACTCGCTGACGACGATCATGACCGTCGCGTGGCTCCACGTGAGTGGGCTGACCGAGATCGGCGCGCCCGTGTACGGGTGGAACTGCTCGGCCAGCACGCCCGAGGGCAGCTGGCGATACGTACACCAGTTGATCAGGTCGAGCGCCTCGGTGAGGTCGGCCTTGGATTTGGCTTTGGCGATGATGTACTGCGCCTGCCAGAGTGTGCAGATCACCCACGGGTTGCCCGGGACGATGTCGAGCTTGCTCGATTCGATCTGGTGGTAGTAGTCGTTCTGGTAGCGTGACACGCCGCCGATCTGCGTGCGGACCGAGAGCAGGTCGCGCGTGGCCTTGTGGTCGCTTGCGATCTTGGCGTCCTCGGGGTCGAGCCCGCCGATCGAGAAGAGCGCATAGTTCGAGGCGTCGGCGACGAGATCGAGGCGGTAGCTCCCGTCCTCTTGCGGCACTGCGCGGCGCGCAAAGCGACCCGCCGGCTCGTGCCAGAAGTGCTTCATGAACGCGAACGTCATCCGCTCGGCGGCCTCGGTGTACTTGGCGGCGCGATCGGGCTCGCCGAAGTCGCGGCAGAACAGGGCCGCGGCTTTGAGCGCACCGATGGTGCTTGCGACCGTGAACGTGTGCACGCCCCGGCGTTCTTCCCAGAGATCCCACGACTGCTTGGGGATGCCGTTGGCATCGCGGTAGCTGCACATCCAGTCGGCGGGGCGGACGATGAGCTCCTCGTAGACGCTTTTGATGAACTCGACATCGCGGAAGGTCTCGAAGTGCTGGCGCAGGGCCCAGACGACGAGTGCGGTCTCGTCTTGCTGGATGGGCAGGACCTTCTGGCCCTCGAGTGTCCAGGGGTGCCAGCTCGATGCGAGCGAGCCCGAGGGGTTGTACTTGTGGAGGAAGAAGCCTTCCTTGGAGATGACGCCGGCCGAGAATCGGAAGAACTGGCGTGAGAGCTCGCTCTGCCCGGTGAGGATGAGCGAGTACGCGCAGAGCGCGCCGTCGCGGGGCCAGCAGTAGGAGTAGTGGTCGCCGCCGAACTGTGCGATGTCGGTGTCGTTGGCGGCGATGATCGCGCCGCCGTTGTCCACCTGTGTGCGCAGGATAAGCGCCGAGCGGTAGTACATGTCCTCGACCGACTCGGGCAGGGGGCTGGTGTCGATGCGTTCCTTGTGGACCCAGGTTTTCCAGTAGGCCTCGGTCTGGTAGATCATGCGCTCGGCGCTGGTGTCCCAGATGAGGCGGTTGAGGTTTTTCACGTCGTCGTAGTTGCGCCCGCAGGCGAACCAGTTGGTGACGTAGCTCTCGCCGCCGGCGGGGACGTGGAGGTTGAAGCCGATGGTGGCGTCGACCGAGCCCTGTGCGATGGTGTTGCGCCCAAGGTGGCCGTCCTCGGCGTCGCGCCAGGTGCCCTCGGCGCCGCCGACACGCTTGGACCCGATGGCCCAGTGGTCGATGCCGCACTTGTGCTGATCGCAGGCGTTGACGAGGAAGTAGAAGCCGTCCTTGTAGAAGACGACCGAGTTGGTGGTGGGGTCGTAGTTGGCGGTATCGCCGACGGGGTTGCCCCCGATCGAGAGGTCGTAGTGGAAGAAGATACGGACGTCGCGGTCCTTGCCCATGAGGTCGCGCACGGTGGTCTTGCGGAAGTAGATGGGCTCGGTGTGGTCGACCGCGTCGTTACAGACGAGCTCGATCCCGAATTCCTTGTGGACGAGCGAGACCTCAGTGACGAGGGTGTCAGGCTTGTAGCGGAGGGTCCGCTTCCAGCCGGTCTCCTCGATCCAGGCGAACTCCCCGTCGACCCAGACGCCGAAACGCTGGATGTGACCCTGGGTGTGGTTGGGTTGTCCAACGCAGGGGTAATAGATGTCTCGGATGCGGTACGAGCTGTCGAAGTTGATCAGCAGCGAGCCGTTACCGACGGGTATATCGCGTGGCATGTTCGGGTCGTCCTTGTATTGGGCGGTCCGTTGGCGCTCCATCGCGCCGTACGAGGGTATCGGTCGGTTCGCAGGTGAGGTTGTGCCCGAACTCGGGGATCAGCCGGCAAGAAACTGGTCGGCCAGTGCCGCGGCCTCGTCTTCGTCGGTTTCTGCCTTGGCTTTGCTGGGCTTGGCGGCGACCGGATTGCCCCCCAGAGCCTCTATCCGGGCCTTGAGATCCCCGATAAAGGAGATGGACACGCCGAAGTTCTCACCGACCTTCACCGCTTGGCCCTGACCGATCGCCACATTGTTCACGAGCAGGTCGAGTTCGTCGTCGGCGGGCTTATTGAGCTCCAGAATCCGCCCGGGCGAAAGCTCGGCGATCTCCTTGAGGCGCATGGTCCGCCTGCCCACGCGGACGATCAGCGGCACCTCGAGCTTCAAAATGGAATCCAGCTTCTTGCCCATGGCAGGATCGGTATCGGCAGGACAGGCCCCGGATCTGCGGGAATAGGGGGGGAGAGGTCGATTCTGTCGGATCAGCCGTCGTAGCGGGCGATGATCAGGGTGACGTTGTGCCCGCCGAAGCCGAACGTGTTGTTCATGGCGTAGCGGATCGGCTTCTCGCGGGCCTCGTTGGCGACGAGGTTCATGTCGAATGGGGCGACCGAGCCGTCCTCGCGCTTGGTGCCCGGGTTGTGGAGGTTGATGGTGGGGGCGATGACCCCATCGCGGACGGCGTGGAGGCAGGCGATCGTCTCGACGGCCCCGGATGCGCCGAGCGTGTGCCCGTGCATGGATTTGGTCGAGCTCATCATGAGCTTGCCGCCGGCGGACTTGCGTGCGTGATCGCCGAAGAGTGACAAAGCTGCCGCGACCTCTGCCGAGTCGCCCAGCGGCGTCGATGTGCCGTGGGCGTTGACGTACTCGATGTCCTCTGGGTTGAGGCCCGCATCCCGGAGCGCCCACTCCATCGAGCGTTTGGCGCCGCGTCCCTCGGCGTTGGGGGCGGTGATGTGGCTGGCGTCGCAGGAGTTCCCGAAGCCGACGAGTTCGCCCAGAATGGTCGCGCCGCGGGCCTTGGCGTGTTCCTCGCTCTCGAGGACACAGATGGCGGCCCCCTCTGAGAGAATGAAGCCATCGCGGTCGGCGTCGAACGGACGGCTGGCGCCCTCGGGGTCGTCGTTGCGGGTGCTGAGCGCCTTCATGGTCATGAATGCGCCCAGGCACAGCGGGGTGCACGCGGCCTCGGCCCCGCCGGCGATCATGACATCCGCGTCGCCGCGCTGGATGTAGCGCATCGCGTCGCCCATGGCGTGCCCCGAGCTGGCGCATGCGGTGGCGTGCGCTGAAGCGGGGCCCTGGAGGTTGTTCTTGATTGAGATGTTGCCCGCCACCGCGTTGACCATCAGGCGGGGCACGGTGAACGGGTTGATCCGGTCCGGGCCCTTGGTGCTGAGCGTGATGACGTTGTGCTCGATCGTGGAGATGCCGCCCACGCCCGAGCCCACGACCACGCCGCAACGGGTCGGCTCCTCTTTGGACATATCGAGCCCGGAGGCTTCGAGGGCCTCCTGAGCGGCGACCATGCCAAGCTGGGTGCAGCGATCGAGTCGGCGCAGCTCGCGCTTGTCGATGAACTTCTCGGGGTCCCAGTTCTTGATCGCACCGGTGATGCGAACGTTCCAGCCCTCGTATCCATCGAACGCGGGATCGCTGACATGCGAGATGCCGCTGCGGCCTGCGCGCATGGCGTCCCAGGTCGACGGTGCATCGTGACCCAGGTTGGTCACGGCACCGACGCCGGTAATCACAACTCGGCGTTTCTCACTCATGGAAGGTTGCTCCACATTCAAACCCGAGCGAAGCTACCAGACAGACACGGGCCACAAAAAAGGCGGCAACAAAGCCGCCGGATCCCGGTTCTGGGAAGCACAGGGGCGGCGATTAATCGGTGCCCTGAGCACCCTTGATGAATTCGATGGCCTGACCAACGGTCTTGATCTTCTCGGCCTGGTCGTCTGGGATGGATGTTTCAAAGGCGTCCTCGAACTCCATCACAAGCTCGACCGTGTCGAGACTGTCGGCGTTGAGATCCTCGACAAAGCTCGTGTCACGGCTGATCTTGGCCTTGTCGGCGCCAAGCTGCTCGGCCACGATGTCGATCACCTTTGCTTCGATGTCCTGCTCTGTCACGCGTAATCTCCGTCCTGCACACCCCCGGGGCGAGACCTCCCCGCGGCCCGGTGCAAGGCAGGATTCTAGCCAAATCGGACGTGCCTGCAAGCGAACAGCGATTCCAGACTTCGTTGGCAGGGTTCTTCCTCAAGAATCTTGCCAAACCCTGATTGCAGGCGGATTTACAACCGCCGAAATCACCCGTGCGCCCTAAACGGTGGCATCGCTCAGAATGGTCTTGTGAAGAAATCACCTAAACAGGTGTGCCTCAGAAGCCCTCTGGGGCATCAGACGCCCTTCTGGGTGGTCGATGACTCCCCCGGTTGAGAGCGAGGGAGCGCCGGGCCGCCCGGAAGGGTCGGTACCGCTACGGAGAGGGAATGCTCATGGCGCAGATGCCAAGGGAATTGGATGCGTTCGCGGCGAAGGTGGCGGAGATGCTCCGCTCGATTCAGCCAGACT
>CAXBOF010000200.1:0-5042 GCA_963977205.1 uncultured Phycisphaera sp.
CCAAGAATATTGTTCGTCTGCTTGGGCGGCGGGGCACCATCAAGAGCCGTCCCGTTGAACGCCTCGAGCAGAATCTCGTAGTCCATCCGGATCGTCCCGCCCGCAGAGATCTGAGGCGTCACAGTCAGGCTCGTCTCGGCGGTCACAAACTCAAACGTGGTCCGCTCGCTGATGTTGCTGGCGACCGTCGTCTGGTACGGCACTTCCTGCGAGGTCAGCACCGTCGCCTCGGAGTTGTCATCCACGAGCAACTGTGGCGTGGCAACCACGCGCGAGTTTGAGTCCCGCTGCGTCGCAGAGATGATGAACGGGATGTACTCGTCTTTGATCAAGGCCGCCGTCACGCCGGGCAGCCCCGTCGCCACCGCCGTTGAGTTCGTAAACGCGTCGAGTGAGCTCAGCCCGAAGTTGGTCCGCACGCCGCCGCCGTCGCCGTCGGCATTGAAGTCGAGAAACTGAGACTCGATCGCCAGGCGGAACGCATCCGTGTCGCTCACCGCGACGATCGTCGCCTCGATGTACACCTGCGCCCGGCGGAGATCGATCCGCTCGATCAGCTGCGCAAACTCGTCCTGCGTCTGGCGCGGGGCCGTGATCACGACCTGGTTGTTGCCGACATCCGCGATCACAAAGCTCGTTTCCGGGTTCGGGTTGAATCCCTGCGGCGAGGACGTGTCGCTCTCGGATTGCTGCTGGAGACCGTTGGGCGTCACCACAAACCGGGGCTGGTTGTTGTTCCCGCCATCACGAGGCAGGAACGCGCTCGCCTCCGTCTGAGGCCGCGTCCGCTCGATAAGCGCCTGGAGCAGGTCCGCGACCTCCTCCGCGTCGGCGTACTCGAGCTTGTACGTCTGCACGACGATCTCTTCGTCATCCGCGCCGAGCTGATCCACCAGATCCGTGAACTGCTCGTGCAACTGTTCGGTTGCGTAATAAATAATGACGCCACGACCTTCGTCGGCAATCATCCGCGAGCCGCCCACGACCTCTTCCTGCTCCTGCCCGACTCCGAGGCCGCCAGCCTGCTGCTGTTGCTGCTGGAAGTTGCGGAACCCGAAATTCGTGTTGCTGTTATCGCTCGTGGTCGAGGTGAAGTCCACCTCGCCGAAGCCCCACTTGCTCGCGTTCTCGGCGATCGCGCGGGTGCTCGTGCCCGTGAAGTACCGCTTGGGCATGAGCTGGCTTGGCTTGTCGACCGCCTCGACGATCGAGCGGATCTCGTCGAGCTCACCGGGCAGACCCCGGAAAATCAGGTTGTTCCCTGCCGGGTCGACCGTCAGTCGGCTGGCAAGGCTGCCGCTGCCGCCCTGAGTTTGGCCGGCCGCATTCGGATCGATGCCCTGATTGACCTGGTTGAACACGTTCCGCGTTGTGCTCTCGGCGTTGAGCAGCTGAGCCGCCCGCGCCTTGGCCTGCGGCGCACTGATGTGGTCCAGCTCGATCGTCTCGGTGATCAGCGATGAGCGCTGATCCAGGAACGCCTCGACCAGCGACTCCACAGCCGCGATCTTGCGCGGGCTGTCGGTGATCACGATCATGCCCAGCTCGTCCTCGTAGCTGATCCGCACGCCGCCGGTCCCCTGCTGCACCGCGATACCGAGCTGCGTCGAGATCATCCGCTGCAGCGCACTGGGCCTGACGCCCGGCGTGGGGATGAACCGCGTTGTCGACCCCGGCTCATCGCCCGGATTGATCCGGATGTCCGCCGTCTTCTTGATCGAGTAGAACCCCATCGAGTCCAGGACGATCGTGTACCCGAGATCCTCAAGCCGCGCATCGAGCAACGGCAAGAGATCCCGCTTGGTGATCTCCACCCCCGTGTTGAACGCCACCTGCCCCGTCAGGGCCGCGTCCCTCGAGATATTGATCCCGAGCGTCTCGGCGACATACGCCACAAACTCGGTGATCTCGATCGGCTGAGTGAACGGCCCGAGCACAAACGGCTCGTCGAGCGAGTCCTGTCCTGTCTCCTGAGCACTCTCCGGCTGATCACCGCCAGCAGCGTCCCGAACATCGTCCTGAGAAAACGCCGGCGACGCCAGGCTCAGAGCCAGGCCACACACCAGCACGATATCGATCAAGTCTCTGCGCACCTCAAGCCCTCCGGGCGTGGACTACCGTTATAGCCCACGCCAGCCATCCATGCCCACAAAGGGGCCAGGACTTCGTCCAGAACCCATCCCCCAGGCCGCTCTACCGGGTTGCAGCCCTCCGGTGCCGGGGAGAACGGAACGCAAACCAACTTTCATCGCCCAACCACCCCGGAACTTCCCATGCGCCTCCTCTGCCACTCCAAAGCCGCGTCCGAAATCCTTGGCGCCCTCGGCCAATCCCACCTCGAAACCCATAGCCCAGCCGAGGCCACCGCCGAGATCGCCATCCACCCGCGCACGATCGAGGACATGCTCGACGCCATCCTCCAGATCGGCGAGCAGATCGGTGAGCCCGCCCGCGCGACAGATCTCGTCGTCCGCCTCCGAGGCCGCCTCCACGCCGCCCAGGATTTCGTCAACCCCTACCTCGATGGCCCGCCCGTCCTGATCCTGGACTCCCTCGATCCCCTCCGCGTCCCGGGACTCTGGGTCCCCCAGCTCGTCGAACGCGCTGGAGGACAGTTCCCTTGGAACCCGACATCAGCCGTCGAAGAAGCCGGAGCCGCCGCCGGCCCCCAGATGGCCTACCGCACCGCCGGCGAAGCCGTCACCATCACGCCCGCCCAAATCGAGATACACCGCCCGGAGTTCGTTATCTTCGCGCTGGCGGGCCAATCGCTCGACGACGCCCGCGCCGCCATGCGCACATTCACGGCTCAGGATTGGTTCCATTCTCTCCCAGCCGCCGCCAAAGTCCAGGTCGCGATCATCGATGGCGACGCCCTCGCCACGCCCGGCCCGGGGCAGGTGGATGCGTTCGAGTTTCTTGTAGGCTTTTTGAATCAGCGCGAAGAACTGATGCCGCAGAGCTTTCAGTGGGAACGTGTTCAGAAAGAGCCGCGGGCGTAAGCACGCGGAGGTGGTCTGACAAAGTCATCCGCGTGCTCACACCCGCGGCTCCTTCGAGAAGCCCCTTACTGCCTCTTTCCCTTCCCCTTCCGGTCCGCCCGGTGATCCGCCTTGCCCTTGTCGCGCCGCTTGCTCTTGGCCGCTCGGCGCTCACCGCCCGTGCGCTGCTTGAAGCCCGCGCCCTGCGCCTCGCCCAGCCCGCCGCCGTCGCCCAACATCAGCTTCGGCGTCTTGTTCTTGCCGGCGCTGCGGTCACTGCCCTCAGCAATCGCCAGCTCGAGTTGCCGCTTCAAGAGATCCACGTGCGCGATCGACACATTCACCATGTGCCCGACGTTGTAGCTCCGCCCGCTGCTGGCATCGACGAGCGCGCCCGTCTTCTTGTCCAGCTCCCACCTCGGCGGCTTGCCGCTCGAAGCCCCCGCGATCAGGTCTGTCGTCTTCACGAACCCGTCCACCACGAACTTGTCGATCTGCACGAACAAGCCGCGCGCGATCACACTCGTCACCACGCCCGGGAAGACCTCGCCCATCTTGTTCGAAAGAAGCTGCAGGATCAGGAACTTCCGCAGATCGCGCTCGGCGCTCTCGGCGTTCTTCTCCCGGTCCGTGCAGTGACGCCCGATCTCCGTCAGCTCTTTCTCTTCCGGGCAGTCGTCGTCGCGCATCATCTTCTTGCCGAGCGCCACGAACTCGTTGTCCGATTTGGGAACCTTCTTGCCGTTCTCCGTGAGCCGCAGGAAGACCGCAAGCGCCCGGTGCACCGTCAGGTCCGGGTAGCGCCGGATCGGGCTCGTAAAGTGCGCGTACGCCTCGCTGGCCAGCGCAAAGTGCCCGATCAATTCGGGCGAATACTCGGCCTTGGTCAGCGTGCGCAAGACCGCCATGTGCACCGCTCTGGCCGCGGGCGTCCCGCGCGTCGCGTCCAAGAGGCCCTGCAGCTCCTCGCGCGAAGGGCTCGCCGGGATCTTGAACCCCGCGACCATCGCGCTGTGCTGCATGTCCTCTTTGTCGCCCGGCACGGGCTCGGGGTGAATCCTTCGGAGCAGCGGCACCTCTAAACGCTCAAACAACCGACCGAGCACCTCGTTGGCCTCGACCATGAACATCTCGATCAGGCGGTGCGTGTACGCATCATCCTCGGGCTCGGCATCAACCACGTGCCCGTGCTCATCAAAGATCAATTCCGAATCGGGCAGCTCAAGCGAGATCATCCCCTGGCTGTGCCGGCGCTTTTCGATCGCCTTGGCAAGGCGGTTCATATCCGCCAGTGTCGAGATCAACTCGGGCGTGTAGTTCGGCTCGGTCTTGGCGTGCTTCTTGGCCTCTTCCTGATCCCCATCGATCAGCGCCTGCGCTTCGAGGTACGTCATCCGCTTGCGCGACTTGATGATCGTCGACGCTGCGCCCTGCCCGGTCACCTCGCCCCGGTCGTTGTAGCGGATGATCGCCGTCTTGGCGAAACGCTCCACGCCCTCTTGCAGCGAGCAGATGCCGTTGCTCAAGACCTCGGGCAGCATCGGGATCACGAGCCTCGGCAGATACACCGAGTTGCCCCGGTCCTTGGCCTCGATATCCAGAACCGAGTTCGTATCGATAAACGAGCCCACGTCGGCGATGTGTACCGAAAGCTCCCAGCCGCCGCCCTCGTCTTTGCCGAGCCGCTTGATGCTGATCGCGTCGTCGTAGTCCTTGGCGTCGGGCGGGTCGATCGTGCAGACGAAATCGCCCGTTAGATCCTCGCGTCCCTCGAGCTTCTCGCCCTTTCGGAACCGCTCGATCGCCTCATCAAACTCGCGCGTCGCCTCGCGCGCCTGCTGCACGCACGACTCGGGGAACTCGTTGCTGGGCAGGCTGTAGGCCGCGATGACCGCCTGCGTCTCGACATCGGGCAAACCCGCCTCACCCAAGACCCGCACGATGACGCCCTCACCCAGGTCATTGCCCTCGGGGTAGTCCGTCATCTCGAAGACGACCTTGTCGCCCACGCTCGCGTACTTGCTCTCCGCGTCGCGCACCACAACAGGCTTGCCATCGAGC
>CAXBOF010000201.1:0-5025 GCA_963977205.1 uncultured Phycisphaera sp.
TTCCAAAGCGTTGACCTCGACGGGAGCCCGGCCTTCGGTCGATGTCCGGTTCATCGCCTATCCTAGGGGAGTGATGCAGCCGACGCTCCGACTGACCTCAACCGACGATTTGGCCCAAGCCGGCTCGAAGAAATCGCTGCGTGAGTCGAGCCAGAGCGAGAGACAGGCCGTCGCCGCCCGGCTCACCCGATTCCTCAACAAGCGGCCCAAAGAACTCGTCGATCGCCCGATCCACCTGCTCGATTTCTCGCCGATCGATCTGCCGATCGCTGAGCTGCTCGCGAGCACCAATGACGAAATCCGTGTGACGCGCCTTGCCGAGTCGGCTGTCGCTGCTGAACTGCTGAGTGAGCGTGATCCGGGCGCTGAGATTCTTGAGTGCACGCTCGATCGTCTCCAGAGCGACGGGCCCGATGGGTTCGATGTCGTGCACACGGCGCTCATGCTCGGCTCGCGCAGAGAATTGCCACTGATGACCGGCCTGACGCAGCTGGGTCGGCTGGGCATGCACGGCTTCCTCTGGACCGACCGCGTCAAGCAGTCGCAGCCGATGAAGGCCAAACGGGTGCGCGATCTCGCAAGGCGCGTGGATCTCGAATTCTGCGCGTACAAAAAACCGATCCGCTCGACGCTCTTTTCGCTCTCGGGCTGGCGGCCGCAGCTCTAGCTGAACCGGGCGCGGTGGCGCTCCAGAATCGCGCGGAATGGCTCGTCATTCTCGGGCGGCTCGGTGATGCCCGGCTCGAAGCACCCGCCTAGCACAAGCGCCCCTTGCCGCGGGAACATGTACCGGTAGCCGTCGTGGTAGATATACCCGAGTCGCTGCGGCTGCATGTGTACGAGCAGGCCCCTTGCCGGGTACATCGCGTCATCGCCAAAGAGCGTCTTGCAGCCCATCGCAAGACAGTTAACAACCACTGACTCGTCGAGCGCTGCGACATCATCCGGTGATCCAAATGATTTCGTGACACGCCGCCCGCCGAGGCGCTCGATCTCGCTGACAAGCTCACCGAGGAACGTGGGCGTATCGATAAACAGCGTGCGGAAGACGCGGCCCTCGCCGACCAGACCCGGCACATCGGGGTCGCTCTCAACCATGGGCCTTGGCGGCTGGATCACACCCGACTCAAAGAACTCCGGGTGATCCTCGGTATCGACAGGCTCGTAGACGCTGTACTCGTTGACGCCCCACCGCTCGGGATTCATCGCTTTGAACTGCGCGTGCGATCGGCGAAGCAACCCGTTAAATCGTTCCCGCGCAGGACCCGGCTCTGGGAAATCGATCCCCGTTGGCAGCCAGAGCGCGCCGGCGATATTGCTCACCGTCTCGATCGCAAACGTGTCGGCGTACACCTTCACCCGGTAGCCCGCGCGGAGCAGCGCCAGGGCCGAGGTCAGCCCGGTCACACCACCACCCAGAACCGCAGCGCTCGCGCCCGGCTCGACCGCATCGGCGACCAGACGCGCCACTTCCTCAGCACACCCCGGACCAAGCGTCACGCCGCAACCGCCGTGCCCGTAGTTGTGGACAATCGGCTTGCCACCGATCTCGTCGGCTTCGAGGCGCAACCCCCCGGCCCGGCACGGCCTGATGCCGCAAACGAAGCGGAGGATCTTCTCATCGGAGAGGTCTGGAGCGGGCAGTGTCGTCTTCACGGGGTACGCTAGGCGGGTTTGGTTTGTTGTAAACTCCGTGAGTGATCCGAAATCAGTCATCCCGGGCGAGATTCCGACCGGACGCTTTCGCGATGGTCCTCTGGGCGACCCTCGTTCTCATGCTTTTTGTGGCCTGGACAGGGATCGATATCCAGATGCTCCTCTACAGGGCACTCCACCTCGTCTGGGGTCGGGACTCTCAGTTTGACATGTTTCTTTTCTGGGTCGAACCCTCGAAAACGATCGCGCACAAGCCGCTGCTCCTGCCAATCTTCGGCTGGCCCGCGTGCCTCATCTGCCTGATTGTCTTCGGATTCAGAAAGCGATACCGACGCGCTCTACCAGTCGCCTGTCTCGTCGCCGCCTCGGTGCTGCCGTACTTCATCTGCGTTCTCGGAATCGAGATCGCCAAAATCTCCTTCGGCTTCGATTACCCAAAGCAGTGGTTCACAACCACTTTGGCGTCCACTGTCGTCGTTGTTTCGTGCAACGCGCTGGCAGCCCTCGTTGTGTGGCGCTGGACACATTCACGGCTCATGCTCGTAGGCCTGCTCATGCTCGGGCTTTTGGCACCACTGCAGTACGCCGCAAAGCGTCGCCCGTTTTACTTTGCCCGCTCGATTACCATGGCCACTCACAGCCAAATTGATTCACAAATCAACCCAAGTCCGTTTGAACAGATGCTCGGGCCCCGCTTTCGAGGGACTTGGCTGACCGATGCCACGCACTATTTGCTCTCACCTACCGGGGTAGTCAACAAAAAGATCAGCTTCCCGATCGCGTACACCTCATACTTAGACAGCGGCCAAGAAGGCGTCGAACTCGTCAGTTATCCAAGCACGTACGTCGTGATCGATGTCCCATTTGCGATCCCATACAACGCAGGCGTGCTCGTGCTTGCGTGCACCGTGGTACTCCGTGCTCGCAAACGAGACAGATTCCTGTGCCCCAACTGCAACTACAACCTCGCCGGCCTCAAACCGGGCAGCCCTTGCCCCGAGTGCGGCGAGGGAATTCAGCCCAGTTCCTTGACCGCCGCCAGCACTTCGTCGGCGTGACCGGGCACGCTCACCTTGTCCCACCGGCGTGCGACTTTGCCGCCCGGGGCGATGAGGTACGTCGTGCGCTGGATGCCCATGTACTTGCGGCCGTACATCGACTTCTCGATCCACACGCCGTACTTCTGGCAGATCTCGGGGTCGGGCTTGCCCTCGGCGTTGACGCGATCGTCGGCCAGCAGCGGGTACTTGAGCCCCTCCTTGTCGGCGAACTTGCGCTTGCTCTTGGTGTTGAGGATGCTGATGCCCAGCACCTGCGCCTTGCCGCGTTTGAATCTGGGCATCAATTCCTGGAAATCGCACGCCTCGGTCGTGCAGCCGCTGGTCATGTCCTTGGGATAGAAAAACAGCACGACGGGCCGATCCGCGTAGTCGCTGAGTTTGTGCAGCTTCTCGTCCTGGTCTTTGAGCGAGAACGCGGGGGCCTTCTTTCCGGGTTCGATCAGCGTCATCTTGCACCTTTCTTGAGTTTCAGCCGCAGTGTACCCCCGGCAGGGGCCGATACACTCTGGCCCCATGAGTGACGAACCCGCATCATCTGCAGACGCGCCCGCAAAGCCGAGCCCGGCCGAGATTCGGCGACTCCTCGCCAACCTCCCCCGCGTGCAGACATCGCTCACCGCCGACGAGATTCTCAAACGCGCTGCGCGCCAAAGCGAACGCGGCAAACTGCCCGGCTTCAAGTCGCGCCCCGAGGGCGGCCTCTTCGAGTGCGCCGGCTTTGGCAACCCCTTCGATTACCGGCTCGTGGCGACGCTCGAATCGGGCGAGCTGCGATTTGCCGCCAAGCTCAAGACGCGATCGCCCGCGATCTTCTGGGGCGCGATGGCCTTTACCGTCTGGCCCGGCGTGATCTTCACCGATTCGCTGCTCAACACCTGGTTCAGCTGGTATCCCAACGAAACCTGGATCACCTACGCGTGGTACCTGCCGCTGACACTCCTGCCCCTGCCTTGGCTGCACAAGTCGGTGATGAACAAGACGCGCACCGCCGCTCTGGTGCACGCGCACGAGCAGATCCACCGATTCGCCGGCGTGATCGAGGGTGAAGTCGTCGAGTGATCGGCGCAGTGGCAAAGGCTTCTTGCCTACGCGGATTCGCACGCTCTAGAAAGAGTATAAAAAGAAAGCGGAGGCTTGAAGCCTCCGCCACTTGGGTGTGAATTGTGAAGCCTTGTATTGGCTTTACTCGACGTCCTTGCCTTCGACGACCTCGGTGAAGGGCGGCGCGTCATGGGGCGGATCGCCGCCCTCGGACATCCGCTTGAAGTAGCCGTGGTACGCCTTCATCGCCTGGCTGCCGAAGATCAGCATGATCGGGATATTGACCACGAGCATGACGCCCAGACCAAGCGTGGTCCACATGTCCAGTTCAGAGTCGGTGCCGATGATCGCGCGATCGCCATTGGGGCCGAAGACCGGCATCGCAAGGGCTGTGGTCAGCAGAATGAGAGAGCAATAGATGAGCTTGTATATGAGCACCGCAGGTTTGGCGATTTTCTCGCCGTGTGCACCGAAGAAGTAGTACACGCCCTGCTCGCCGTAGTACGACCACGAGATCATGGTCGAGATTGCAAAGAGCCACGCGGCTAGAGAAACAAGAACCATTCCAAGACCGGGCCTGACGCGGTCGAAGGCGTAGGCGGTCATCGATGCACCCGCGTAATCGCCGTAGATACCAAGATCTATGGATCCGTCATCGTGCTTGCGGAACGTAGGCTCCAGCGTGGATTCGAGTGAACTCCAATTGGCAATCCAGAGGCCGGATTCATCCTGAGAGATCGTGCCCGTGATCTTGCGGAGTTCGCGCCCCGTATTCGGGTCCTCGTCAGCGGCGACGATGAAGAACACCGTTTCGCCGTCACGCCAAGCTGATTCTGTTTCCTTAGCGCGACGGATGTTGCGGGCCTCGTCGGTCATGACTGGAAGCGGTGCCGATTCGAGTGTCCATCGGTGCTCCATCGCGTTGCCGTCGGCATCTGTCGCCTGGACAATGCGAACACTTTCCTCGGACGCAAAGAGAGCCTCGGCATCGCGGTTGTACGCACCGCTCGAGAGGATCACGAGCGCGGTCAGTGTGCAGACCACGATGGTGTCGATGAAGGGCTCGAGTCCGGCGACTACGCCCTCGCGGACGGGCTCGTCGGTCTTGGCCGCCGAGTGAGCGATCGGGCTGGAACCCTGACCGGCTTCAGACGAGAACAGCGCCCGCTTGACGCCCCACATCGCCGCGTACCCGAATGTACCACCCAGGAACGCGCCCTGCGGATCAGCACTCGCGCCGGGCAGACCGCTCTTGACGATCAGGGCC
>CAXBOF010000202.1:0-5003 GCA_963977205.1 uncultured Phycisphaera sp.
AGCCCCGCCCGGATCCGTTTCTGGACATTGCCCGCCCGCAGACTCGGGGCCACCCGGACCTGGGGTTTGCCGCCCTTTCGCATCAGAATCCGGTCGATCGGGACGCCCGAAGCCTCCCGGACTCCTCGCGCCAGGACCAGGCTGTGATCGATCCCCCGGGCCATCCGCCTCAGATTGGGCATCGGCACCGGCACCAGCAGCGCCCGCTCCGGGCTGGTGCCCGTTCGGCTGAGCACTTCGCTCAGCCTTTCGCCCATAAGCCGACCCAGGAGCGTGCCTTGCCGCCGCCAGCCGTCGTACTTCGTGGCCAAAATGGCCTCGCGCAGTTCGCCGCCGAATCGGCCCAGGCGGATCAGCCGTTCCCAGGCGAACCGCTCCGTTCGGCAGGAGGAGCACTTGCCATCCTCGGGCGAGACCTCGCCCTCGCCCACATCTCGCCCGCAGCGAGGGCAGGCGAAATCCATGGGCTCCGGGCTCCACCGGCCGTCTTTGCCGGTCAAAACGCGAGATCTAGTCCCAAGCAGAGCGGTTTCGACGTCCTCGAGCCACGTCGAGCGTCGGCCGTGACCGATCGGGGTGGGTGCGACCCGTGGGTGGATCGAGCCGGGCTTGGGTTCGATGAAGCCGCTGGGCCCGTTGCCCTCAGCTTCCACCGGCTCGGCCGGGGGCCAGACGAAGGGCAGGCTCTCTTGGGCGGTTTCGGTCTGGAGATCTTGCTCGGCCACAGCCGCAGCTTAGCGTTATTCGCTCAGCGCCTGTCGCAACATTGATGCCCTAGCCGCTTTGCGTTCGCCCGGTTCCAGAACCCGTCCGACGGCGTGCTGAAGATGGGCCTGTTGAACCATGAGCAAGAGGCGATTGACCGTCGCGACATCCGGCCCGCTCAAGACGCCCAGCGAAACACCCAGCCGAACCTCGCTCAGCTTGCACATCGCCTCGTCGGCCGCGATCCGCCGGGCGTGGGTCAGGGTGCCAATCGCCCTGTAGGTCACGTCCTCAGTGAACTCGCGGCGCTGGGTCAGGAGTTTCTCGCGTGCCCGGCGCTCGTACTCGATGACCTTGGGCACGATCGTGCTGGAGAGCTCGTTGAGGATCAGCTCCTCGCTCTTGCCGAGCGTGGTCTGGTTGGAGAGCTGGTAGAAGTCGCCATCGGCCTCTGAGCCCTCGCCCCAGAAACCGCGCAGGGCGAGCGACATGTCCGAGGCGGCCCGTTTGACGCGGTCGATCTCGCCCAGGATGCGCAGGGCCGGCAGATGCATCATCACCGAGACACGGATGCCGGTGCCCACGTTGGTGGGGCAGGCGGTCAGGTATCCGAACCGAGAACTGAAGGCGTACTCCAGCACACTCTCGATCTGGTCGTCGACCTTGCCGATCTCGTTGAGCGCCTCGCGGAGCATGAGCCCGGGGCGCACCGCGCGGAGGCGGAGGTGGTCCTCCTCGTTGACCATGATCGAGACTGCTTCATCAGGTGTCTGCACGATCACAGCGCGGGGGTCCGGGCCTTCATTTGCCGATGTTTTGTGCCCTTTGGCGTGCTGCCTGCTGATGCACTGGCGCTCACTGAGCGCATCGCGCGTGTACTGATCCATCGTGCTGACATCGAGCCAGCACGAGCCGCCCGAGCCCGGGTCGTCGGAGACGATGCCCGCTTTCGTCAGGTTTTTGCGCACGAGATTGAACACATCACGGCGTTCCTGCACTTCCGCCCGGCCGACAAATCTGAACCCAGCCAAGTTCCGCGCCAGCCTGACTCGGCTCGAGAGCACCACGTCCGCGTGCTCGCCCCCGCCCGAGAGCCAGGCGGGTGTCTGCCCGAGGATCCGCTTCATGGCCTCGCCCGTTCGGAATGACGACTCTTCAGGAAGCATCAATCACCGCCCTCGCTGGGCAGCTCGTAGAGCGACTGGAGCTGCTCGATCTGGTCGCGGATCAGGGCCGCCTGCTCGTAGCGTTCGCTCGTCAGGGCCGTGTGGAGCTGATCGCGCAGGGCCGCCATCTTGCGGGCGCGTTCCTCGGCCCGGCCGAGCACCTCCATCAGCGACCGCTTGTTCTCCGGCTCATTGGCGCAGGAGATCGCGCGCCTCGGCAGCTTGCCGACGTGGTGCGTGGCGCCCTCTTGTGCCCTTGCGATCAGCGGGCCCAGCGTTTTCTCGAAGTGTGTGTAGCACGAGGCACACCCGAGGCGGGCCGTTTCGCGGAACTTGGCAAAGGTCATCCCGCAGCCGGGGCAAGGCCCAACGCCTGAGGCGGTGACGCGCACAACCGAGACCTGGTGGACAGCTTCTGGGTCCATCCCGCTCGGGTGCCCGATCAGGCCCTTGGCCTTGGGGCAGTTGGCGCAGAAATGGTGATTGACGAACTCGCCGGTGACCGGGTCCTTGATGGTTTCGTGGGTGACCGGGTCCTCCCCGCACCCTTCGCAGTAGTTTGCCATCGCATCCTGCTCCGCGGCGAACACACAGCCGCCAAACCATTGTAAACAAACCGCCGAGGTCATCGGCGGTTCGTGTCGAATCTGGTTTGTTTGGGCAGGAAATCGCCCGGGCAAGCCCCGCAGGGCAGTCCGGCGGCGGGCTGTCAGTTGCCCGCGGCTTCCTTCTGCTGGCGGGTGTAGCCGTACTTCCGCTTGAGCGGCTTGACGACCAGACCCATGCGGACCGCCTTGGTCGAGACGGTGACCCGCTGGGGGGTGCCATCGATCATGGCGGTGACCCGCTGGAGGTTGGGGCGGAAGGCCCGACGGCTGATGCCGGTGGTCTTGAGGCCGAAGCCGCCCTTGGTGATCTTCTGACCCGAGTAAGCGCGGGTCTTGCCGAAGGTTGTCTTCTTGCCGGTGAAGTGGCACTCGTAAGGCATCGCGGAGCTCCGGGTCTCTTTCGTACGGACAATGTTCGCCACGATCCGACACCACCGGTCGGGTTCATGGGCAGCAAGTGTAGCGCCCGGCGGAGGATATTCAACTGGGGATCTGATGGGTCATGCCATCCTGAAGGCAATGAGTGACGCCGGTATCAGGGGGGGGGCATATTCTTAGATATCAGCATCTGATTTTGGAGCGTTGCTGCCCAAATGAATCATGGAAACGTGCATTCTTTGTTATAACGGCACTCATATGAGAACGCTCAGATTCACCCTGATCATTGTCCTCGGTCTTATGCCGGTTGGTGTTGCGGCGCAGGAGCCGCTGGGTGAGACGGCAAAGCAAATTATCGTCGAATATCTCGGGGGATTTCTGGAGAAGGGCGAGCCTGCCCGCCGCAGCCAATTTACTTTGAAATGTCGGTGTGGGGCCAAGATGCGATCACTGGCAAGATACGAGAAGTGTCTTCGGAGATGGTGATCTATCTGCATAGTGACTACGGGCGTATCGGTACGCGAGATCGCGCTTTTTTGCCCTCCGGCGAGCTCAGCGACCTTGTCATCAATCATGACTTCGCGATCAATCGTGAAGCGAATTGGCGTCATAGCCGAGACAAAATCGAGATCTCCGAGAACAGCGGCGATCAATATCGAATGACCTCAAATCTACTCGAAATTCAGAGGAATGTATTTCGCAAACTCTTGCGACAGGGGCTCTACTTTAATCTCGACACGGATTTCCGTTTTCAACAGATCGAAGGGAGTGCCAACGGCTGGTCGGCGTATTGGCGGCTTTCTGATCTGGATAGGGAACTGCGCGTAGACGGAGAAGGCGTTCTGCCGGAAAGAATTGTCGTTCGCTCGATTCATTATAGATCGCTCGGCGAGGACGCCGCCGCCGGAGAGTGGCACAGGAGTGTTGAGTTTGCTGGGCATCGCCCAATCCCATGGCGCACCGGTCAGATGGCTCAGGAGTACCGATCTTTCGATCCGTCTGGTGAGCCGATCAACCGGGTTGAAATTCGTTCAATCGAATTACTGAATGAGGAAGACTTTGCAAATGCGGTTCAGACTCCAGATCCGCAGGCTGGCATGGTCTCACTTGATGCAGAAACTGTTGTTGATTCACGTGGAATTCGAAGCACTGAATGGACAAGGCAAGAAGAGGGGTTTATTGAGGGGTCATCTCAGTTGAAGTTTGGAAAGCTTGCAACATATGTGGGCGTCGCTATTGCTTGTGTCGTAGGAGTGGTGCTCGCATTAGTGGTATTCAGGCGTCAGGCGTAAGGGGTTATAGAATGCGAACAAAGATAAAGATTGTTCTCGCGGGCTTGTCAGTGTTGATGGTTTCAGCTACAGCGTCTGGTGCGGGTTGTTATGAAACGCATTTCATAGGAAATGCATGTGATGGCCTACTCGGATCGTTGTATCCCGAACCTTGTTTGGTCATCGATACGTTGAACGATCCAATTCGATCAGCGTTGTCTGTTTATCAAGGTGGTCGTGGTGGAAAAGTGAATTATGATGCAACATGCCAGGGTGTGTATTACACGACAGATGTGGATGGAAATTGCACAGTATCTCATCCGTTAGGGCCGCAAATATATGGGGCATCATTTGCTACGGGTTTGCTCTGTCCGCCTTTTCCTGGTGGCTGAATCAGGCGTTGAATGATGACACGCCGCTTGCTGCAAACCGTTGCCTGGATTCTCCGTCTCGGCGTTGTTGCCGTTCTTGTTGCCGCGATCGCGGGCAAGGTCGCCGATCCGTTAGCCACGATTCGAACACTTGAGGGGTGGTCGATCATGCCACCAAAGGCCGCCGGCTTTCTTGTGCCGCTGCTCGTCGGATTCGAGTCATTTCTAGCAACAAGCCTGCTCATCCGGGGCGGGTCGGCTCGGGTGCAGATGCTCACGTTGTTCGCCTTTGTAGTTTTCAGCAGCGCCGTGACTGCGGAAGTACTCACTTCAAAGAGTGTTTCCTGCGGTTGTTTTGGTGCGGTGTCGCGTGTCATTCCAGATGCTTATTGGGCCACCATGGTCCGCAACGGTCTGCTTATTGCAATGCTTGTTCCCGGGCTTGTGTTCGCTCTCCGAAAGGGGTCTTCGGTGCGTCGCGATTTGATTGAACCAGTGACGGCG
>CAXBOF010000203.1:0-4977 GCA_963977205.1 uncultured Phycisphaera sp.
AAAGAGATCACGGGATAAGTCTCGGCGATTTGGGCGCTTTGCTCTTTGATAGCAGGACGCTTTGAGCACGGCTTGCCGCTGACGGACAAGCCGTGGCACCCGGTTGGATTGCAACACATTCAGCTGCCGACGTGTTCGCCGGCGCGTTGACGCAGGCTGGGCATGATGTCCTGGACTTCCTGGGCCATGCGCGTGTTGGGGAACTGCTGGCTGATCTGATCGCCGATGGAGATCGCCAGTTCCCACTGGCGGTCCTGACAGGCGAGCTTGAACGAGGCGCCGAGGTTTTCCCGGGCCTTGCCGATGACCCCACGGGCGACCTCACGGAAGGGCTCGGCCTCTTTCTCGGTGAGGTAGTGGTCGAGATCCTTGAGAATCTCCATCGCCTCATCGAAACGCTCAGCCTGGGCGGCCAGCAGGAATCGTCGCTCGAGTTCTTCCTTGTACTGGCGTTTGGCGGAGGCGACCCGGCCCCGCAGAGCATGCACTCGGGGCGAGACGGGGAAGCCTGCGGCGATGCTGTCGGCGGCCGAGAGCGCTTCGTCCCACCGCCGCTGGACGATGAGATGGTCGAGCTTCTGGATCGCTTCGTTGACCTCGTTGTCGAGCCCCTCGGCCCGGGCCATCTCGATGCGCATGCGGAACTGCTCGGCGTCGCGCAGATAGCCGAAACGCTCGGCGAGTTCGTTGACGAGCACCTGCGCAGCCGACCAATCGCGTGAGCGGATGTCCTCTTCGATCGCACGGCAGAGGAGCTCGCGTTCCTTGGAACGGTTGAGCACGCGCCGGGCGTCATCGGAGAGTGCACTGTGCTGGGCGGTACGCTCCATCGTCTGTTGCACTTGCCGGAGCTGCTCGACGATGCGGTCGGTGTCGGCCTTGTTTGAAGACGGTTTCTGGCCGAGCACGGCGATGACAACGGCTGCAGCGCTCGAGGCGATGATGAGCCCGAGCATGCCCAGGTTGGCCAGCTCGTCGCTGCCGCCCTCACGCTGTGATTCGATGACGCCGATGGCGATCATGATGAGCGAGACGATCGCTGCGGATGTGAGCATGACGATCGCGATTGATCCACCTTGTTTTTTCATGTCGCTTCTCCGATCTTTAGCCGCTGCCCGGCGTGGGCCCGCCGCAGTTGCGCTCGACGGGGACCATACAGAGGAACCTGAGCGGCTCATCGCCCGATTGGAATTGGTGTTCCAGGTCGGCCTTGACATAGATAACGTCGCCGGCGCGGATCTGTTTCGTTTCGTCACCCAGAAGGATGGTGCCCGAGCCGGAGACGATGTAGACCTCGTGCTCGTAATCGTGGCTGTGACGGGGTGTGTGGCCGCCGGATTCGACCTGGAAGCTCCGCAGGGCGAAGTTGGGGGCGCCGTCGCCCCGGCCGACCATGACCGCCATCGAGGCGCCTTGGACGCCATCCATCTCGACCGGGTTCATCTGCACGTCGTTGATGTTGCGGATCATTGCTCGAAAGCCTCCTGCCACAGTCTTCCATCGGTCATATGGCCAGTTCCGATCTTACCATTCGATCCGCGGCCCTTGGGGGCTATCAAACCAACTGCTATACGGTCCAGTCGGGCGAACACCTCTGGGTTGTGGATGCGGGCTACGAGCCGGAACCCCTGCTCGAATTGATCGCCGAGACGGGCCTGGCGCCCGAAGCGATCGTTCTGACGCACGCACACTCTGACCACATCGCGGGGATTCGGCAGGTGCTGGAGAAGTATCCGGGTGTCCCGATCTGGATCGCCGGCGAGGAGGAGCAATGGCTCGCCGACCCGGAGCTGAACCTGAGCGCGTTCCTCGGGCTGGGCGTGACCGCGCCCCCGGCGAGTCGGCTGCTCAAAGAGGGCGATGAGCTGACGCTGGGCGAGGCGACTTGGCGTGTGCTGCACACGCCGGGGCATTCGCCGGGCGGGCTGACATTCGTGTGCGACGAGCACAGCGTGGCGATCGCGGGCGATGCGCTGTTTGCGGGCTCGATCGGTCGGACAGACTTTCCGGGCTCGAGCCACGCGCAGCTGGTTGAATCGATCCGGACGAAGCTGTACACCCTGCCGGACGAGACGCGGGTGCTTTCCGGTCATGGCCCCGAGACGACGATCGGGCGCGAGAAGCGGTCGAATCCGTTTGTTCGGGGTGAGTAAATTTCGCAAAGGCTCGGGATCCGCGGAGGCCGGAAGCCGCCGCCACTGAAGCGATCAGCCGCCGACGTAGCGGGCGTAAAGCGAGCGGGCACGGGCGGGTTCTTCGGTGCCCTTGACGATGGCTCTGCCGTCGCTGAATACGGTCATCTCGATTTTCTGTTGTTCTGAATCGTTGTCGATCGTGGCGCGGATGATGCCGTCGAGCGCGGTGACGTCGCCGGCGCTGCGGAGCCGATCGGTGACGGCGGCGAGGTCGATGCGTCCGACGGTGGCGGGCGTGATTTGGACGGCGTTTCGGCCGCAGAGTCTGACCGTGCGCCCGACGCCTTTGCCGTCAAGGAATTCGTGGTTGCCCTTGCCGCAGCAGATGCAGGCCGGGTCGCGTGCCGAGGCGAGATCGATCGAGCGAGCTTGGCCCGTCCAGGCGTCGTAGGACTCAAGCTGGATGGGCAGAGAGCCGGTGCCCTCGGTGAGGAGGCGCAGGGCGAGGGCCGCCTGGCGGGCGCCGATCATGGCGACGATCGAGCCGAGGACGCCAGCGGTATCGCAGGTCTCGGTCTGCTCGGGGAGCGTTTCGCTCAGGCAGCGCAGGCACGGACCCCGGCCCGGGATGATGGGCAGGACCGTGCCACGGGTGGAGAGCCCGCCGCCCAGAACGAGCGGCACCTCGGCGTCTATGGCGTAATCGTTGAGGAGATAGCGGGTCTCGAAGTTGTCGGTGCCATCGACGATGACGTCGGCTGGCTCGAGCAGGTTCTCGATGTTCTCGGGCGAGAGGTCCGCGGCGTGGGCCTCGATCTCGATCGTGCTGTTGACCGCTTTCAATCGCGCCAGGGCGGCCTTGGCTTTGGGCGCACCCGCGGTTGCGTCGGCTTCGGTGTAGAGCGTTTGCCGCTGGAGGTTCGTCGGCTCGACGATGTCGCGGTCGATGAGGATCAGCCGACCTACCCCAGCCCGGCAGAGCTGATCCGCCGATGCGCAGCCGAGTGCGCCGACCCCCACCACCGCGATGCAGGCTTTGGAAATGCGGGCCTGACCCTCGCGTCCGATCTCGGGCAGGAGGCTCTGGCGGTGGTAGCGATCGACGGGCATGGAGGATCGTATGGCCTCGATTCACTGCTCGCGTTACGCTCCGGGCATGGCACGATGTGACAGCGAATCGAGGTACCCGGCTCAGGGGCTTGGCTGGCGGCCGCCGGACCTGACGACGATCCGGTACGAGACGCCGCGCCTCGTCATCCGCAACTACGAGCTCTCCGACATCGAGGCGGTATTCACCGCGATCGAGGAGTGCAGGCCCCACCTTCGGCCCTGGATGGGCTGGGCGGAGAAGTCGCACCGCGAGATCGCAGAGACGGCCCAGTACATCGCAAACCAGATCATGAACACACGCAAACCAGAGACGTGGGAGAACGTCGGGCTCGGGATCTTCCTCAAAGACGGCGGCACGTTCGTCGGCGCGACCGGTGTCCACGACGTTCGGCGGGACACCGCTAGCTGCGAGACGGGCTACTGGATCCACGCGCTCCACCGCAGCAAGGGCTACGCGACCGAGGCGTGCCGGGCGAGCATCTCGTGGGCGCTGCGCGCGCAGGACGACAACGGACTCGGGCTTCGGCGGGTCAGGCTGTTCTGCTCGAAGGAGAACGAGGCCTCGGTCCGCGTGATCGAGAAGCTAGGCATCCGCAAAGAGCTCGAGATGCCGGACGACTACTGGGTCGACGGCGTCGGCTGCACGACGCGGATGGGGTGGGGCGTGATGGCGGGTGAGTGGGATGTGCAAAGGGACTGTGCTACTCAAGCGCATTAGAAATCCAAAGCCCACGGCCGTGCGACCGTGGGCTTTGGATTTTTCGATTCTGATCCGATCAGGCGAAGTGGCTGAAGGCCTTGTTCGCCTCGGCCATGCGGTGGACCTCTTCACGCTTGGTGATGGCTTTGCCCTCGCCGCGGGCGGCGTTGAAGAGCTCGTCGGCCAAGCGCTGGGCGATGGGCTTGCCCTTTTCGCTGCGGGCGGCCGCGATGATCCAACGGAAGCTGAGCGCCTGCTGACGCTTTCGGTCGACCTGCATGGGGACCTGGTAGTTGGCACCGCCGACGCGCTTGGAGCGGACTTCGACGAAGGGCTTGACCTTGTCGATGGCCATGTGGAAGCAGTCCAGGGCGCTCTTGGGAGCGTTGGGATCTTCGATCTTGTCGAGGCGCCCCTGGATGATGTCCATGGCGTTGTTGATGTTGCGCTGGGCGACGGACTTCTTGCCGTCGTACATGATGCAGTTGGTGAATTTCGCGAGGACCTTGTCGCCGTAGACGGGGTCGGGACGAAGCTGCTCGGTGCTCTTTGTGAAGCTCTTGCCACCCATTTTGAAACCTCCTGGCTCGTCCGCCGGTCGTTGCCGGCCTTCGTTCACCCCGCGTGTGGTTGTGCGGGATTACTTGCCACAGATGAAATGAAACAGGAGCCGCGCGGCTCCTGCGAAATGAACCTGATTACTTGCCCTTCTTGACGCCGTACTTCGAGCGGCTCTTCTTACGGCCGTCGACAGCGAGGGTGTCGAGTGCACCACGGACGATGTGGTAGCGGACACCGGGAAGGTCACGCACACGACCGCCGCGGACGAGCACGATGGAGTGCTCCTGGAGGTTGTGGCCTTCGCCGCCGATGTAGGCGGTGACTTCCTTGCCGTTGGAGAGACGCACACGAGCGATCTTCCGGAGCGCGGAGTTGGGCTTCTTGGGGGTGGTCGTCTTGACCGTGAGGCACACGCCGCGACGCTGCGGGCATGAGTTGAGGTCGCGCACCTTCGACTTGGTCTTGGGTGAA
>CAXBOF010000204.1:0-4960 GCA_963977205.1 uncultured Phycisphaera sp.
GGGGACCTGACCCCGGCATGTACCGGGCATCTCGGCATCTTGCCGAGAATGTTGACACAATACAGATCGCGTCCAACCCGGCCTGGGATCTGGCTTTCGGGGTGGCGATGCGGAAAGGAGCTTTGGGTTATGGCAAATGCGCACAGGATCGGGAGGAGCCTGATCACGGCTGCGGCGTTCACGATGATCGCCGCCGGCACGACGATGGCTCAGGAGGAAAAGAAGCCAGACTTCCCCAAGTTTGAGGAGGTCGCCAAGGACTTCGAGAAGGTCGTCTCGACCGCCGACGGCGCCCAGAGCTTCTACACCGTCTATCTCCGCGAGAAGGACGGGCAGATGCTCGCCGAGCTTCCCCGGAACTTTGAGAACATCCGCCAGTGGTTCGCCGTCACCGTCGGCTCGGGCGAGACCTACGCGGGGCTGCAGGGTGGCAACCGTTACGTCTACTGGAAGCGCTACGACAAACGCGTCGCGCTGATGGCACCCGAGATCAACACCCGTTCGACGGGCGATCAGGAGTCCAAGGATTCGGTGGAGCGCATCTTCACCGACCGTGTGATCCTCGACCTGCCCATCGTCTGCATGGGGCCCAACGGCCAGCCGGTCATCGACCTGGACGACCTCTTGGCGGGCAACGCGCAGACCTTCTTTGGCGGCTCGGCCCGCGGCGCCAACACGCGCCTGCTCAATGTCGCCAGCGCCAAGGCCTTCCCCAAGAACATCGAGATCGCCATCGAGATGCCTGTTGCCGGCGGCGTGCTCAAGGAGTTCCATTACTCAATCAGCGCAGTCGAGGGCAGCAAGGGTTACAAGCCCCGCGTGGCCGACCAGCGCCTTGGCTACTTCACCACGACCTACCGCGACCTGGGCAAGTTCCAGGACGACGAGAAGATCGTCCGCTACATCAACCGCTGGAATCTCGAGAAGCGCGACCCGAGCCTGAAGCTCAGCCCGCCCAAGCAGCCCGTGGTCTATTACATCGACCACACCGTGCCCGTGCGCTACCGGCGCTTTGTGCGTGACGGCGTGGAGTACTGGAACAAGGCGTTCGAGAAGGTGGGCATCCTCAACGCGATCGAGGTCTACCAGCAGGACGCCGCGACCGGCGCCCACATGGACAAGGATCCCGAGGACGTCCGCTACAACTTTGTTCGCTGGCTGAGCAACGACATCGGCACCGCGATCGGCCCGAGCAGGGCGCACCCGGAGACGGGTGAGATTCTCGATGCCGACGTCGTGCTGACCGACGGCTGGATCCGGCACTTCAATTACCAGTTCAACGACCTGCTTCCCGACGCTGCTATGGAGGGCATGAGCCCCGAGACACTGTCGTGGCTGGCAAGCCGACCGCAGTACGACCCGCGCGTGCTGCTGGCCGACCCGGCGCAGCAGGAATTTGTCAAGGCCGAGATCGCCCAGCGGGGTGTGCAGCGCTACGGCGGGCACCCGGCCGCGATGATCGACAACACGCTCTACGGCGACAACGAGTACGACGGCCAGATGGATACCCAGTCCGAGTTCAACGGCATGTGCATGGCGGCCCGCGGCAAGGGCCTGGATGTCGCCATGATGGCGATGCACCTTGAGATGGCTAAGGAATTCATCGGCGACGAGGCCGAGGACGAGAACACAGACATGCTCGACGGCATGCCCGACTGGTTCATCGGCCCGATGCTCGCCGACCTCGTGGCCCACGAAGTCGGACACACGATCGGTCTTCGTCACAACTTCAAAGCATCCAGCCAGTACACGATGGCCGAGATCAACTCCGAGAAGGTCAAGGGCAAGGCCTTCACCGCTTCGGTCATGGATTACAACCCGATCAACATCAACATGGAATCGGGCGAGATCCAGGGCGATTACGCGATGATCGACATCGGCGATTACGACTACTGGGTGATCGAGTACGGCTACGGCGACAAGCCGGAGGAAACCGTCAAGCTCGCCGCCGAGAAGAACATCCCTTACGCGACCGACTACGACACCTGGGGCATCGACCCGCTCGCCCGCCGCTACGACTTTGCCGCCTGGCCCCTGGATTACTGCGAGAACCAGAAGCGGCTCATCGACATGTACCGCGACAGGCTCATGGACAAGTTCGTGGGTGAGGGTGACAGCTGGAGCCGCGCCACGCGTGGGTACAACATCACGCTCAACCAGCAGCTCTCGGGCGTGTCGATCATGGCCAACTGGATCGGCGGGGCGTACGTACACCGCGACAAGAAGGGCGACCCCGAAGGTCGTCCGCCGCTCGTGGTCGTTGAGGCCGACAAGCAGCGCGCAGCGCTCAAGTACGTCCTCGAGAACGGCATGCGCGATGAGGCATTCGGGCTGACCCCCGAGGTCATCACGCACCTGTCAGCCGACAACTGGTCCGACCAGTGGGGCGACTGGATGGCCGACCCGGCCTTCCCGATCCACGACCGCGTCAACGGCATGATGTCCAGTTCGCTGACCATGGTCATGAACCCGACCACGCTCAAGAACGTGTACGACAACGAGTTCCGCGTGGCGTCCGACCAGGACACCGTCACGCTGCCCGAGGTCATGAACGCGGTCGTGACGGAGGTCTTCAGCGAGATCGCCGAGGCACCCAAGCAGACGTTCACCGAGCGTCAGCCGATGGTCTCAAGCTTCCGTCGCAACCTGCAGCTCAACCTGATCGATCGCCTGATCGACTTCACCCGCCCGGGCACGATGTCGGGAGCCTCGGCGGCCCCGGTCCGCTCGCTCTCCGTCGAGCACCTTGGGAACCTCAAGACCAAGATCGACAAGACGCTCGAGAGCAACGGCAAGCTGGACGACTACACCCGCTCGCACCTTGCTGCAGCCAGCAGCCGCATCCAGCGGGCCCTCGATGCCGTGTACATATACAACACCGATGACATCTAAGCCAATCGGTGACTGATGCATATCTTTGAGGCCGGGCCTTTCGAGGTCCGGCCTCTTTTATTTTTGCAGGAGCCAGTCGCGCACGAATGCGCGTGCTGTCGTGCTGGCATTCTCGACACACGCCAGTGAGTTGATGGGCCCGGTCTGGATCGAGTCCATCGCGGCGCGCACGGCCTCGGCGATCCTGCCGAACGGCACCCGCTGGCCATCTTCATTGCCGGGCGACAAGAACGCCCCTACCGCTTCCTCGTTGGCAGCGTTGAACACCGCGCCCAGGCTGCCACCCGTGCGGATGACCTCGTACGCCATCGAAAGAGCCGGGAATGCCTCGTGGTCCGGCTGGCGGAATTCGAGCGTGCCGATCTTGACCAGGTCGAGCCCGTCGGCGCAGCAGGGCGCACGATCCGGGAAGGTGAGCGCGTACTGGATGGGCGAACGCATATCCGGTGCGCCAAGCTGCGCAATAACCGAGCCGTCGACGAATTCGACCATCGAATGCACGGTCGATGTCGGGTGGACGAGCACGCCGAGGCGCTCGGCCTCGATTCCAAAGAGCCAGTGCGCCTCGATGAGTTCGAGCCCCTTGTTCATGAGCGAGGCGGTGTCGACGGTGACCTTTGGCCCCATCGACCAGGTCGGATGAGCCAGCGCCATGGCGGGCGTGGCGTTGTAGATCTGCTTTGCACTCAGGTCGCGTAGCGCTCCGCCGCTGGCCGTCAGGGTCATGCGCTTGACGCGAGCGGGGCTCTCGATCGGTGGGCGGACACCACCCAGGCACTGCCAGAGCGCCGAGTGCTCGCTGTCGACAGGCAGCAGGCGTGCGCCGGTTTGATTGCATGTCTTGACGACGAGTTCGCCCGCCGCGACGAGCGTTTCCTTGTTGGCAAGCGCAACGTCGATCCCGAGTTCGACCGCTGCCAGCGTCGCCCCAAGACCGGCCGAGCCGACGATCGCGCCGACGACAAGATCGATCCCGCCCTCCACGTGCGCCCGCCGAACGAGCTGCTCGGCTGCATCTTCACCGGCCAGATGCTCGGCTTTGGTATCCAGATTTCCGGCTATGCATGTGGCAACGCATCGCGGGTTGTGTTTGTGGGCCTGCGCTGCCAGTTCGTCCGAACATCGGCCGGCGGCCAGGCCGACCACTTCGAATGCATGCTCGCCGTTCTGCGCATTGAGATGCGCTATGACATCGAGTGTCTGTGTCCCGATCGAGCCGGTGGAGCCCAGGATGACGATGCGTTTGGCTGGCGACATCGGATTACTCGTCGCTCAGTGAGGCCTTCTCGCTCGGCTTGAGCTTGCGCCGACTGCCCGCGTACAGAAGCCGGGGCTTCTTGGGCGCAGGTGTCTCGGCGACCACTTCCACGGTCGGCGGCGGCGTGTCGGCCTTCGCCTTGGACCTGGGCTTGCTCTTGCGCCTGCCGGTTGCCTTGGGCTCCGGCTTGGGCTCTGTGTCCGAGTCTGACTTACCAACGGGCTTGGCTGCAGATTTGGTTTCGGCCTCAGCCTCGGTATTGTCGCCTGAATCGTCACTCGATTCGGACGACTTGCCTCGGCCCCGGCCGCCGCGACGGCGACGACGCTTCTTCTTCCCGCCCGATTCGCCCTCGCTCTCGGATGCGTCATCATCCGACGATTCCTGCCCCGATGCCGGAGCCTCCTCATCGGATGCGGCTTCGGGTGCCGGTGTGTCGCCGTTCTTGCCGTTGGGATCGTTCTCGGATTCGTTGCCCGAGCTGGCGCTTGAACTCCGCTTCTTGCCGCGACGGCGACGACGCTTCTTCTTGGAGCGCTCCTCGCCATCGCTTTCAGTGTCGCCTGACTCGGCCTGGTCAGTTTCTTCTGCTTCGCCGGGTGTGTCCGAATCCGCGGTGCCCACGGGCGAGGATGTTTCCTCTTCGTCCGATTCGGATGCGGATTCGTCGTCCTGTTGCCTGTCGGTGCTGCGCTTTCGTCCGCGACCGCCCCGACGCCGACGGCGACGCTTCTTCTTCCCGCCCGACTGCTGATCGTCCTCGTCTTCATCCGTGTCTGCGGGTGTTCGTGCCGCGTCGAGTTCGATTGG
>CAXBOF010000205.1:0-4952 GCA_963977205.1 uncultured Phycisphaera sp.
GTGCCCGGCGGCAAAATGTCCCGTAGCTCGCCAGCCGCATCAGAGATGTAATACCGACGGTGCGTATCTGTTGGATCGGTCGGCTGCGTGGAGATCTCACCCAGAAACACAACCCTCCCCGAGTCGGTAAACACAGGTTCAGGCCCGTGCCCGCCCCCGGTTTCGTACGTCTGGAAAGAGGTCAGCACGTACGGCTCATCAAACCCGGGCACCGACTGCCCGGTGCGCACCACAAGCGTCAAGCCCGGCGGCCCGCCCTCCGACCAGAAGTAATCAATGTTCCCGGCAACCCTGCTTCTAAACGCGATCTGACTCTTGTTGTTGAAATACACATCAGAGATAGATGAGATCGTCGCGCCCGGCGACTGCTGCGGCGCCTGCATCCCCTCGCGGTACACGTGCTCAAGCCCATTCCCATCGCGATCGCTCAGGATGACCTGGTCCCACGCCTCCGAAATGCCCGGCCCCTCGACCGTTGCCAAGATCATCGTGTGCCCGAGGTCGTTCACCCGCACGCCCTCGATCTGCTTATACGTCACTGTGGCAGGAAACCCCGGCACGGGATCGCCCTCGCGCACAACGATGGAATATCCACTCTGCGCGTTCCATGCGCAGTACACATAATCGTTCGCCTCTGTGATCCCATCGCCCTCAAGAAAGGCGTCAAAGACCACCGCTCCCTGGCTGTTGATCGATTGGGGCTTGCGGAAATACACAACGTCGGTGTTCGGCAAAATCTCTGTCGGCCGGTTCTCCAGAATCACGAGCCTCAGGTTGTCGCCGTTCTCATCGCTCGCCCAGATACCCTGGCGGTCATTGCCACCCGTGCCGCAGAGATGGTTGTAGATCGCGACATGCCCGGCGTTGCTCAGCAGGTACTCGTACCAGTGCGCCTGACCCGAGCACATGACAGATGTCGTCCCCGGGGCGCGCAGCCCGCCGAACGAAACGCCACGCAGCCCGGCATCGTCCTTGTACGTCCACGTGCCCAGCAGCGTCGGCGACGAATCCCCAAACTCAATCCACGCCTCAAGACCAACATCGCCCGCGCGGTTGACGTGATCCAGACTCCGGATCGAACCGAGCTCGTCCCCCGGCTCATAGCCCGGCGGCGTCTCGCCCGTCCGCACCAGAACCTGAGGATCAATCCCCGTTGTCCGATACACCGCCTGCCCGCTGTTGAACTGCGCCAGGAACGTCACACGCCCGAGCTCATCAACAAACGGCTGATCAAAACGGGTAAATCTCCAGCCCGGCGGCATCCCGGGCCCAAGCTCCCCCGTCGTCGCCAGCACCTCGTATTCCACCGGCTGAGCCTGAGCCGCTGCAACCGACCAGAGCCCCGCCGAGAGAGCCAGTGCCAACCGACGTTTCCGCATCAGACCATCCCTCCAATGGACAGCCTAATCCCCAACCCCCACATCCCCAAGAAAACAAGAGAAAACTCCCGATGTCGTAATCAGAGCTTCTCAATCAACTCCACAGGTGGGGGCGGCGTCCCGCCGCCCAGATCTACGCCTCGCCCTCTTCCCCCTCAGCAAGCCGGGCTTTCTGAGCCTCAACGCGATCCAACGCAATCCGCCGGAGATCCTCCGCCCGTCGAACCGAAACTAGGACCGATATCGCAACAGCTGTCGAGGCCATCCAGATGGCCACGGCTACCCCCGCCGCGACCTGCTCATTCTCGATACTGCCTCCGATTGCTCTGGCAGCTTCAGACCCGAAGCCCAGGATCGAAACAGTCAGCAGAAACAACAGCACCATCAGCCGTTTCTGGATCCAGAACGTGGGCATGCCCGGCGGCTTGGTGTACATCGTGTGTATCTCTGTGCTGCTCTTGGGTACCCTGAGCCAGCTCGCGCTCCCGCACTCAGGGCAGGGATTCCCTTGCAACGCATCGGCAGGCAGCAGATACCCGCAATCCGCGCACAGGCGTTCACGACGATGCTTGCGCACGAATCGGATTTGGTGCGTGACGAATAGAAACACGAACGGTAAACTGGCGGCCAGACAGGCCAGATACACCATGTTGTTGATTTGCTGCCATTCCGATGAACTGACAAACATGGCAACACTCAGCGCCATACCCACGTAGCCCCAGCGCGTTCCACGCCAGAGCACGCCCGGCACACTGCCCAAGGCAATGACCATGCCTAAGGACATCGCCACGATCCAGATCCACCCGAAGACCTGCATAAGTGCCTCAGCTTGCAAAAGTGCCGCCACCTCTCGCATGAACGCCTGATAACCACCCCGCTCCCGCCCCGGACCCGCTCAAAAGCCGGGAACACCCCTCAACACATGCTACCCTTACCCGTACCAACACCCGAGGGGTTATGAAGGTCTGCCTCATCTCACGCGAGTTCGCGCCGTTCTTCGGCGCCGGCATCGGCACATACGCCGCCTGCTGGGCCCGCGCGCTCACACAGGCCGGCTGCGACGTCCATGTCCTCACCAGAAACCACGAGGGCGTCCTCGAACGCGGCCCGTCCCTCTACCCGGGCGTCACCTTCCACGTCGTCGACCCAGCCGACGGCCCGCCAAAGCTCGACCACAACTACCCCTACGCCCGCCACGCACTGGCCGTCCTCAAAACCGTTCAGCGCCTGCACGAACGCTTCCAATTCGACGTCATCGAGTACCCCGACTACTGGGCCGAGGGCCACGCCCTGAGCCAGGCCAAGCGCACAACCACCGAGTTCGACAGCACAACCCTCGTCTGCCGTCTGCATACGTCGAGCGCGCTCTGCCGCGAACTCGACAACGACTCCACCTACCCGCATTACGCCGCCTATCTCGACATCATGGAGCACGAGTCGATCGCCCACGCCGACCTCGTGCTCAGCCCCTCGACCGACCTGCTCCGCTCCACGCGCGACTACATCGCCCGCCACGATCTGGGCGAGATCAAACAGGGCCACGTCCTGCGCTACCCCTTCGACCTCGCCTCCACCGCCGACCTGCGCTCAACAAGCGAACAACCGCCCGCAGCTTCAAACGAACACACTGACAGCGCAGTCCCGACCGTCCTCTACTTCGGCCGCATGGAGCAGCGCAAAGGCGTCGACCTGCTTGTCAAAGCCGCCCAGCAGTTGCTCGACAAGGGCATCAACGCCCGCTTCACCTTTGTCGGCGGCGACACGGGCTCAGGCCCCTTCGGCCGCTCGATGCGCAAGCACATGCAGAGGCTCATCACCCCCAAATGGCAGAGCCATTTCGACCTCCTCCCCCCCGTCCCGCGCGCCAAGCTCGGCCCCATGATCGAAGCAGCCACCCTCTGCTGCTTCCCCGCCCGCTGGGACAACTTCCCAAACGCTCTCCTCGAAGCCATGGCTTCGGGGGCCGCCGTCGTCTCCACCAACACCGGCGGACCGGGCGAGATCATCGAGCACGAATCCTCGGGCCTTCTCTGCGAGCCCACACCCGAAGCGCTCGCAATTTCGCTCGAGCGCGCACTGACGGATGACCAGCTCCGTGCGCACATCGCGAGCCAAGCGCCGCAGCGCATCGAAACGCTCTGCAACCCGGCAAAGATCGTCCACCAGTTCCGTGCGCACATCGACCGCGTTCGTGTTCCACGTGAAACACCAACCGATACTCCGCTCGTCTCGGTCATCATCCCGCACTACAACCTCGCCGAGTTCCTCCCCGAAACCCTCACCTCCATCGAGCGCCAGACCTACACGAACATCGAAACCATCGTCATCGACGACGGCTCCACCGACCCGGCCTCCATCGAACTCATCGAATCACTCGACAAGCCCAACCTCCGCGTCGTCCGCCAAGCCAACCAGGGCCTCTCTGGCGCGCGCAACTCGGGCATCCGCGAAGCCAGGGGCGAGTTCATCCTCCCCGTCGACGCCGACGACCTCATCAGCCCGACCTTCATCGAGAAAGCCGTCCGCGTCATGCAGCGCGAGCCCGAGCTGGCCTACACCACCGCGCTCGTGGGCTACTTCCGCCAGTCCCCCGCGCGCCGCTTCGGCGGCTGGGTGCCGCTGGGACTGCACCGCGACCTGCTGCCCATCCACAACTGCGCCGGCTGCTGCATGGCCCTCTTCCGCGCCCAGGCCATCCGCGACGCCGGCGGCTACTCGACCGAGCTGACCAGCTACGAGGACTGGGATCTCTACTGCGCCCTGGCCGAGCGCGGCCACCGTGGCGCGATCATCCCCGAGTTTCTGCTGCACTACCGCATCCGCCCCGATTCGCTCCTGCGCACAGAGGTCGAGATGCGCCGCCAGCACCTGCACGCCCGCGTGCTCGAGAAGCACCCGAACCTGCCGCGCGATCACTCGCGCGTTCTCCGCACAATGCTCAGTGAACAGATGGAGGCGGGCAACCTCGAACGCGCCGGCCTGCGGTACAAGCTCGCCGACCGCATCAACGAAGCCATCAAGGGCTCACCCGTCCACAGCCTGGTCAAGGGGCTGGCCGAGCGCACCATCGAGATCAAGAAGCGACGCCGCAGCGAGGTCTGAAGCCGTCCTTGCTATGGCGGAGGCTTCCAGCCTCCGCTGTCCTGATCTTCTCAAAGAAATCACAATGAACAATGAGAACCGCGGTCCCCATCAGGCGGGACTTGATCGTGTCGCCCTGCTCTTCAAACGCCTGCACCAGACGGACCGCGCGGCCGATCGGCTGACCTGTCTCACCGGCGACCATCTCTGGGCGCACAAGCTTGGTGATATCAACGTTCACCATCGGCCCCTCGGGATTGGAAACCTCACACTTGGCCTCGGGCACGGCTGTGCCCTTGGCGCCAAGCGATATGAGCAGCGCCAGGAGTTTCCACACCTCGCGCACACGGATCGCCTGATCCGGGTCGATGTCGGTCGGCAGCGATGCACGCACCTCCGGGTGCTCGAGCCACGATCGGCGGAGCACGACCGAGCCGACTTCCCTTGGCCCGACAATCAGCCCCTCAAGGCTCGGCGAGGCGTGGGCGATCA
>CAXBOF010000206.1:0-4945 GCA_963977205.1 uncultured Phycisphaera sp.
GGCGGAAGCCCGCAGTCATCGCCGCCGATTCATTGAGCCCGTTGTCCTCTGCCGACCATGACCGGATGTTCGCCTGGATCTGATCGAACGCGCGATCGCGGCCGGTGTTGAAACGCGCGACGCGACCCAGCACCGCGCTCCACCACGCGTGCAGCTCGTCCGTCGCCGACGAAAGAGGGCCGGCCGTGTGCGCGCAATTGAGTGTACACGTTGCGCGCACGAGCAGCCGGCCCTTGTACCCGAGGGTGACACCGTCCCACCCGCTCGGCTCTCCTATAACGCACGCGCTCGGGCGGTATTGCTGCGCCAAGTATCGCGCCCCGGGCGAGCCGGCGGTCTCCTCCCCCACCGCGCCCGCCACGGTCACGCGCACATCCTCTGGCAAATCAACACGCGAGGCACCCACCAGCATCGCCGCCAGCGGCCCCTTGGCGTCCACACTCCCTCGCCCGTGCAAGACGCCATCTTCGATCCGCACCGGGATCTCGCCCGGCACCGTGTCAATATGCCCGAGCAGCACAATGTGCACCGGCGCATCGATCGGCCCCCGATGCGCCAAAGCGTTGCCCGCCTCGTCGATCTCCGCGTCGTAGCCAAGTTCGTGCGCATGACGGACGAACACCTCCGCCGCTCGGCGCTCAGAGCCCGACACACTTGGCGTCGCGACAAGATCAAACAGCACCTGTTCCGCTTCGTTCATGACGCCACCGCCCCGCATGCAAAGACCGTTCCCCGCCCCGCTCTGGCCCGCTCGATCGCGCCCTCGCCGCCGGCTGATCCGATCACCACTCGGCCGACACCGCCAGCCAGCGCTTCCTCGGCCGCCAGGACCTTGTTCTTCATCCGCCCCTTGGCCGCCGACCGCGCGTGTTCCAGATCCTCGCGCTCGACCGACTCGATAAGCGAATCCTGATCCGCCGCATCACGCAAAAGCCCCGGGACATTCGAGAGCAAGAGCAGTTCGTCCGCGCCAATGGCCCCGGCCGTCGCAGCCGCGGCCCGGTCGGCATCGACGTTGATCGCGATGCCATCCTCCGTCACTGCGGGGGGTGTCAAAACCACCACCCGCCCGGCATCCATGAGTAGATTCAGGAACGCCGCGTCCACGCGCTCAACCCTGCCCGAGAGGTCATCGCGGATGATGAACGTCCTGCCGTCCTCCACCGCGCGGATTGCCTCCTTGCGCGAGCCGATCCAGAGCCCAGCGTCGATCCCGCTGAGCCCGATTGCATCGACGCCTTCTTGGCGCAGGCTTTCGACCACGGCCTTGTTCACCTTGCCGCAGTAGACCATCTCGAAGATCTCGAGTGTGCGCCGATCGGTGCGCCGCGACTGCTGCCCGCCCGGGCTGGTGATGGTCTGCGTCGGGTGCCCGAGCGCCTCGGCCAGGACGTTCGTCTCGTGCGATCCGCCGTGAACGACGACAACCCGGTGGCCCTCGCGCACGAGGCTTGCGATCTCTGGGCTAAGAGCCGTGGGCTCGATGCCTTCGCCGCCGCCGATCTTGATGACAATGGTGGACATGGTGAATCTCTCTCTTCTTGCGTGAGTGCGCTGATTACGCGGGGTGCAAACCGGGGAAGGTGAGGCCCAGAGTTTCTTCGAGCCCGAGCGCGACGTTCATCGCCTGGATCGCCGAGCCGGCGGCCCCCTTGACGAGGTTGTCGATCGCCGAGATCGCCACGATGCGCCCGGAGCGCTCGTCGACCGCGAAGCCGACGTCGGCGTGGTTCGACCCGACAAGTACGCGCGGGTCGGGGAAGCGGTTGGCGCCCGATCGCTCGGCCACGATGCGAACGAAGGGCTCATCGCCGAACGCGCCGCGGTAGAGCTTCCAGAGTTCCTTCTGTTCGACGGGTCTTGTGGGCTCGACGTGCGCGGTGCAGAGCACGCCGCGGACCATGTCGATCGCGGTGACGGTCGCGTCGATGTCGATCTCGCCGAACGCCTGCTCGACCTCGGCCAGGTGGCGGTGCCCGAAGGGGCTGTAGGTGCGGGCCGTGCGCGCACGGACCGGGTGATGCGACCCGGCGCTCGCCTCGGCCCCCGCTTCGGAGGAGCCCACCTTGATATCCGCGACAACGCGCTTGATGAGACCCGCCCGCGCCAAAGGCAGAAGCGCCAGATTCATCGCCGTCGCGTTGCACCCGACACCCGAGATGAGTCGTGCGCCGGGGAGTTGCGAGCGTGTGAGCTCGGCGAGGCCGTCGAGTGCGTTGATGTTGGGGTGCGGCTCGCCGTACCAGCGCTGGTAGGCGCCCGGGTCCTTGATGCGAAAGTCGGCGGAGAGGTCGACGACGAGGGGCGCGACCTCGCGCCAGCGGTCGATCTGCTTGCTGGCCTGGCCGTGCGGCATGCAGAGAAAGACAACGTCGCAGGGCTCGATCTCGTCCGGCATGACGAAGTTGTGCGCCAAATGCCCGCGAAAGTTCGGGTGCATACGGGTGATCTGCTGGCCCGCCAGCGAGCGCGAGGAGACCTGCGCGATCTCGGTTTCGGGGTGAGCCAGAAGCAGGCGGAGCAGTTCGCCCCCCGTGTACCCGCTCCCGCCGACGATGGAAGTGCGGATCGTCACGCCGGGGCTCCCTGCTCTGTGCGCACATTCTCGGCGATGCAGACAGCGTGGGCTGCGACGTGGCCCGGGATGTCGATGCCGGTTGTCGCGATGGAGTTGCGGAACTCCATCGAGTGGTTGATCTCGTTGACGAGCAGGCCCCGCTGCGGGCATTCGAGCAGGTCGACAGCCGCGACGTCCGCGCCGACGGCTGCGACGGAACGCTCGCTCAGGTCGCGCAGCTCGGTCGTCACTTCCAAACCCTCGGCTGTGGCGCCGCGGGCGGTGTTGGTGACCCAGTGCCCGCTTGAGCGCACGATCGCGGCGATCGCCTCGCCCCCCACCACAAAGACGCGGATGTCCCGGCCCGGCTTGTCGATGTGCTCCTGCACGTAGAACACGCCCTGTTGGACCGAGCCGAGCGTCTCGCGGTGCTCGATGATCGCCTCGGCGGCGTCGCGGTCGTTGACCCGGGCGACGAGCCGACCCCACGAGCCAACGGTGGGCTTGAGCACCGCGGGGTAGCCGATCTGCTCGACCGACTCGATCGCCGATTCAGCGCCAAGCCCCACCCGGACGCCGGGCGTGGGGACGCCGGCGCGGATGAGTGCGATCGTGGTGTCGAGCTTGTCGGAGCAGACCCGGATCGCGGCCGAGGGATTGATGCACCGGATGCCGAGCCCTTCGAGGATCCGGGTCGCGGTGAGCGAAGCGGTGAGGCTGACCGAGCGGTCGACGACGGCGTCGTACTGCGCCCATTCGCCGGCGTTTGCGGGATCGAAAACGGCTTGTCGAAGGTCGATGGGAGTGACCCGGACGCCGGCGGACTCGAAGGCGTCGAGCAGCAGGCGCTCTTCGGCCCGGAGGCGGGTGTAGGTCATGGCGATATGCATGGGGGCGATGTGCATGGGCGTGCTCCTTGTGTGCGCAGTTGGGTGGCGTTCAGGAGCCGATCACTCGCCCCAGTCTTCTTCGACCTCGGGTGCGAGTTCGAGTCGGACGGGGTTGGTGCAGGTGACCTCGAGTTCCGAGCCGCAGTCGGGGCAGCGGGCGACCTGGCCGTTGAGGGGCGGGCGGTCGAAGGTGATGGCGGCGTCGCACTCGGGGCAGGCGGATTGGATGGTTTCGGTCGTGGACATGGGGTTCTCCTTTGGTTTGCGGTCTGGTGTCAGGAACGGGTTTGGAACAAAGTGAAACGAAAAAGAAAGCACCCCCGGAGGCGTCCGGGGGTGCTCGGTGTTCGATCTGGTTTTGGCGAGTGCTTGTTAGCTTGCCAGGACCCAGTCCACCATCACAGCCCGGACGCCTTTGGCGTCTTTGGCTTTGACGGATTTTTTGGACTGAGCGATTGTCATCGTGGCGTCATCCTACGCGCCTTGGGCGCGGTGTCAAACCGGTATCGGGTTTCTGGCCCGACCCGCTTGAGCGTCCGCATTCATTCCTCGAACACTTCCTTGAACTTGGCCTCGGACTCATCGGTGCCGGCCAGGACGATCTCGTGGCCCGCCACGAGCACGGTGTCGGCGGGCGGATTGATCAAGATCGGCCCGCCAGGTTCGCGTATGGCGATGATCGAGCACCCTGATTGCTCGCGGACGCCGCACTGCGCCAGCGCCTTGCCATCGAGTGATTTGGGGACCGCCAAGCGGAAGATGTCGAACCCCTCGGTGACGGTGGCGATGCGATCACCCTTGATCTGGTTGAGGATGCTGGTCGAGCCCATCGATGCGAAGGAGTGGACGAAGTCGGCGCCGGCGCTGTGGAGGGTGTCGGTGTTCTGCTCGAGCGTGGCGCGGCTGATGATCTGGATGTCCTTGCGGATCGATCGGCAATAGATCGTGAGGTAGATGTTGAGGCTGTCGTCGTGCGTGGTGATCAGCACGGCCGGCGCGTCTTCGAGACCCGCCTCTTTGAGCACATCGGGATCACGCGCATCGCCCCGGACACCTTGCTCGGGCGAGGGGATGTTCTCCTCTTTCAGATCAACGATCCGCCAGTCCACGCCTCTTTCGGTCAGGGCCTTTGCAGCAGCCTTGCCGACCTTCCCGCCCCCGATGATCAGGACCGGATTGATGGAGACGTTGTAGATGACAAATTCCTCGTCGTAGGTTGCCAGCTGCTCGGCCGAGCCGGCCAGGACGAGGATCGTGTGCTCGCCGACAACGGTGTCCGGCATCGCGGGCTGATATATCCCTCGCTGCCAGAGCCCGATGACGCTGACGCCAAGCTCGCTGAGGCGGTTCTCCCGCAGCGACTTGCCCACCAACGGCGTGCGCTGGGTGTTGGCCTCGGCGATGAGGAGCTCGTCGAGCTTGCCAACGACATGCGTGACCGCGTCGCCGCCGACCATGCAGCGCGCCAGCGATCGGCCCATCATGGTGCTGAGCTGGA
>CAXBOF010000207.1:0-4943 GCA_963977205.1 uncultured Phycisphaera sp.
GCTGTGGTGCGCGTCGATGCCGAGGGCGGCTCGACCCGCGTGGTCGCCTGGCCCGAGGACCTGACGCTTGGCAATGTCGAGGGCGTCGGGTACGAGCTGATCAAGGCTCAGCCTGGCACGATCGAGATCGCCGGCGTGATCCTGCTGATGGCGATGCTGGGCGCGGTGGTGCTCGCTCGCAAGCAGATGCAGATCGATGACGATGCCAAACGGGTGCAGGCCGAGGGATTGAAGCCGACGGGCGAGGGGGCTTCGTCATGATGACGACACTGGCTCAGAGCGGTTTCCCCGAGGCGATGACGAGCCTGACGCTGTTCCACTACCTGTTCATCTCGGCGGTGATGTTCACGCTCGGGCTGATCGGATTCGTGACGCGCCGGAACCTGATCGTGATGTTCCTCTGCACCGAGATGATGTTCCAGGCCTCGGGGATCGCGCTGGTCGCGTTCAGCCGGTTCTACCTGGAGTACACGGGGCAGGTGTTTGTGATCTTCGTGCTGACGGTCGCGGCTGCGGAAGCGGCGATGGCGTTGGCCTTGGTTGTGCTGCTGTTCAGGCGTCACGAGACGCTCGACGGCTCGGTCTGGTCGCTGCTCAAGGGCTAATCGGGGGAAACTGTCCGTGCTCGAAATGATTTCGATCAGCCCGACCCTGGCGGCCGCCGGTGAAGCCGCGATGACCGTCGGCTCGGCCCCGGCCTGGGTGCTGGCGATCCCGCTGCTGCCGATGCTCGCGGTGGTGCTCAACACCTTTGGCGCAATCTTCCGCGTCAAGACCAAGCTCCCCGCGTGGATCACCATCGCGTGCCTTGCGGGCAGCTTCCTGGCGACCGCGCTGGCGTTCATGGCGCTCTCGGGCCAGACCAACGTCGTCACGGCGTGGAAGTGGTTCGACCTCTCCTGGGGCACCGGGCAGGGCCAGCAGTTCATCGCCGACTTCGGGTTCTACATCGACAACCTGACGCTGCTTTGGATGCTCTTCGTGACGGGGCTTGCGACGCTGATCGCGGTCTACGCCAGCGAGTACATGGAGCACGACGTCGGCAAGAGCTACACGCGGTTCTTCGTCGCCTTCGGGCTGTTCGTGTTCAGCATGACGTGCCTGGTCATGGGCGACAACATGCTCATGCTGTACCTGGGCTGGGAGGGCGTGGGCCTTTGCTCGTACCTGCTCATCGGGTACTTCTACAAGAAGCCCTCGGCTGTCGCGGCGGCCAAGAAGGCGTTCATTGTCAACCGCATCGGCGACCTCGGTCTTGCCATCGGCGTGATGCTGACGTTCGTGCATTTCGGCACGCTCGAGTACGCTCAGCTGTTCCAGTCGGAGCAATTGCTGGGCTACATCGCGGCCGTGCAGGAGGGACGCGCGGGCGATGTGCCGCTGATGGCCCAGCTCATCGCGGTGTTCCTGATGATCGGCGCATTCGGCAAGAGCGCCCAATTCCCGCTCTACGTCTGGCTGCCCGACGCGATGGAAGGCCCGACGCCCGTGTCGGCGCTCATCCACGCCGCCACGATGGTGACGGCCGGTGTCTACCTGATCGCACGCATGCTGCCCGTGTTCCTCGTCAGCGAGTGGGCTCTGCCCATCGTCGCATGGGTGGGCACGTTCACGGCTCTGCTGGCGGCCACGATTGGCATGGCGCAGTTCGACATCAAGCGCATCATGGCGTATTCGACCGTCTCGCAACTCGGGTACATGTTCGCCGGTGTGGCGATGCTTTCATCCGTCGGCGGCGTCTACCACGTCGTCACGCACGCATTCTTCAAAGCCCTGCTCTTCCTCTGCTGCGGCGCGGTCATGCACGGCTTTGCGGGTCAGCTCGACCTCCGCAAGCTCTCGGGTCTCTGGCACATGAAGGGCTGGCGGGTCGTGAGCATCGGCATGCTCGTTGGCTGCCTGAACCTGGCGGGTGTGCCCTTCACCGCGGGCTTCTTCTCCAAGGACATGATCATCGCCGAGGCGTTCGTCACGCCCGGGTATGGCTTCAGCTTCCTCGGCTGGACGCTGCTCTTTACCGCGGGCCTGACCGCGTACTACACCTTCCGTGTCTTCTTCCGCGTCTTTACCGGGCCGGTCCAGTACGAGCCGGGCGACGAGCACCACGGCGATGACGACCACGGGCACGACCACTCGCAGGACGACGCCCACGGGCATGACGGTCACTCGCACGAGGACCACGCGGCCGACCACTTCCACCCGCACCCGCCGAGGTTCGCGATCAACTTCGTGCTGACAACGCTCAGCGTGCTGGCGATCCTGGCGGCCGGGCTCTACTTCGTCAGCCCCGAGAAGCACGGCTGGGTGGGCGACATGCTCGAAGAATCCACCGCGCACAACATCTACACCGACGACCACTCCGCAGCCGCGATGTTCCTGATCGATGACAGTGCCCACGCGGCGCACGACACGCACGATGCGCACGCGGGCGAACACGCCCACGGCGCGCACGGCTCGATCCTCGGCTTCGACCCGCACAAGGTGATGTACTACATCTCTGCGGTCTTCGGGCTGACGGGCATCGCTCTGGCGGCGTATCTTCACGGCCCCAAGGGCATGGTCAGCGGCTTCCTGGGCAACCGTGTCGAGGCCGGCAAGTGCCGGATGGACGCGGTCGCCAGGTCGTTCGGCCCGATCCCGCGCTGGGCGGAGAACAAGTGGTACGTCGATGAGTTCTACCACTTCCTATTCGTTCGCCCGCTCTGGGTGATCTCGCACATCTTCCAGGCGATCGACAAGCTCCTGGTTGATGGTCTTGTGAATCTGTTTGGCTACCTGCCGAGGCTGCTGGGTCGCGGGGCTCAGCCCGGTCAGAGCGGCGTTCTCAACGGATACGCGCTCTCGATGGCCGGGGGCGTTGGTGTGATCCTCTTTATCGTGGTACTGGTGACGCTCTGATGGTGCTTCTCTTGCTCATCGTGATCCCGCTGATCTGCGCCGGGCTGATAGTGTTCAACCCGCGCGAGCAGGCCAAGTACATCGCCGCCGGCGGCTCGCTCGTCTCGGTGGTGTTCGGCGTTGTCGCGCTGATGGCCTTCGACTGGGGTCGCGGCAACGTCGATCAGATGCTGGTCAACATCGAGTGGGTGCCGGCGCTCGGGCTCAACCTCGCGCTCGGGGTTGATTCCGTTTCGCTTCTGCTCATTGCGCTCACGCTCCTGCTCGGACCGATCTGCGTGATCGGATCGTTCACAGCGGTCGTGGAAAACCAGAAGACCTTCTACGCGTGGCTGCTCATCCTGCAGTCGGCGATGGTCGGCGTCTTCTGCGCCCGCGATCTCGTTCTGTTCTACATCTGCTTCGAGTTCACGCTCGTGCCGATGTACGTGCTGATTGCGATGTTCGGCTCGACGAACCGGCGCAAGGCCTCAACCAAGTTCTTCCTCTACACGTTCACCGGGTCTGTCATCGCGCTGGCCGGCTTCGCGTACATCGCCTGGCAGCACTCGGTCTTCACGGGTGAGTGGTCGTTCAACATGGCCGCCCTGGGCGAGACGGCTCGCGCGCTGAGCGCGAGCCAGCAGGGATGGGTACTCCTGGCGCTCATGGCGGGGTTTGCGGTCAAGGTGCCGCTCTTTCCGGTGCACACCTGGCTCCCGCTCGCGCACACCGAGGCGCCGACGGCGGGCTCGGTTATCCTGGCCGGCGTGCTGCTCAAGCTGGGTACCTATGGCGTGTACAAGTTCGCACTGCCCTTTGCGCCTGTCGCGATGCTCGAGTACGCCCCATTTATGGCAATCCTGGCGATCATCGGCATCCTCTATGCCGGTCTGATCTGCTGGGTACAGACGGACATCAAGAAGCTCGTCGCGTACTCATCCGTCAGCCACCTGGGCTTCTGCATGCTGGGCCTGTTCGCGGTCAACTCCGTGGGCGTCACGGGCTCGGTGCTCTACATGCTCAGCCATGGCCTCTCGACCGGCGCGCTCTTTCTCATGATCGGCATGATGTACGAGCGCTACCACACACGCTCGATGAAGGAAGTCTCGGGCCTCGGCTCCAAGATGCCCGTCTGGTCGACCTTCATGGTCTTCTTCGTGATGGCTTCCGTCGGCCTGCCCGGGCTCAACGGCTTTGTCAGCGAGATCATGTGCCTCTTCGGCACGTTCCAGTCCGGCCCATGGACAGGCGAGGCGGGAGTCACCCCCGGCGGGACCTTCGGCATGCTCGGCCCGGTGTTCGCTTCGGTCGCTGGCATCGGCATGATCGTGGCCGCGATGTACCTGCTCTACATGACCGGCAAGATCGTCTGGGGTCCGCTCCGCGAGCCGACCGGGCACCACGCGCACGAGGTGCTCCCGACCGACCTGTCGCCCCGCGAGATCGGTGTGCTGCTGCCGCTGGCGGCCGGCTGTCTGATCTTCGGGCTCTACCCCGCTCCGCTCATGAAAGCGATCGAGGCCCCGGTCAACGACACCGTCGCGTATGTCCAGTCGCTGAATACTGGCGAGACCGGACGCGTCATGGTCTGGACCGCGGCCCACGAGAACGATCACGCAACCGACCACGGCACGCACACCGACGAGCACAACGAAGATCACAGCGGAGAGGGACACTGACCGATGGCCGAGACACTCGCCTATCTGTGGCCCGAAGTCACGCTCTTCCTGGCGACGTGCGTCGTCATGGTCGTCGGGCTCTCGCCCAGCGCCGCGGTGCGCAAGCTCTGCCCGCTGATCTGCGGCCTGTCGCTGGCAGCGGCCGGCATCTTTGCTATCGGCACAACGCCGACCGGCGCAGACCACGCCCGGGGACTCATGCCCGGCATGCTGCCCTACGCCAAGGCGATCATCGCGGCCGTGGGCATCCTTCTGGTCATGCTCCTTGCGGGCACGGTCGACCGTGAAGAGGAAGCCAACATCGAAGGCGGCCGCCCGTTCGATCCGCTCCGCCTGACCTCGGGCGAGTTCTACTCGTTCTTCCTGTTCAGTCTGACGGGCCTC
>CAXBOF010000208.1:0-4939 GCA_963977205.1 uncultured Phycisphaera sp.
ATCGGTCAGAGCTGGCTGAAGCACGCCTTCCTCGCGCTGAACTCTGAGGGTCTCTGCAGCAACGACTGCACCCCGTCGTCGCTCGGCGGCAGCGGTCTCGGCCCGGGTTGCAATGACCCTTACAGCGCCGGTCTCAACGGCAGCCAGGGGGGGTTGGGCCCGAAATTTGAAGTGAACCCCACCAAGGGCGAATACCCCTGGCCCTTCACTGCCGACGGCCAATCCGGCAATAACATCTACAAGCGCATCCAGGTCCTCAATGACGACCTGAATCCCTCGCTCAATTCCGGCGCTTTGTACTTCGGCGAAGGCCAGTACATCTCTCCCGATGATGCGGCTGCGGGCAACGACGACAACAACGCTTCCTACCGCCGAATCAGCGTGGGCAGCTTCCAGAGCGGCGGGTACAACCTGTCGTTCACCGGCTCGACCCAGCGCGGCAAGCCGGCCATCCAGGCCTGGCAGGACTTCGACGCCGCGGTCACCCTTGAGTACTTCGATGTGCCCTTCGACGGCCGATACATCGTTGGCTACAAGGTCACCGACAACGGCGACGGCACCTGGCACTACGAGTACGCGATCCAGAACCTCAACGGCGACCGCGCTGGCGGCAGCTTCAGCGTCCCGGTTGGCGCTGGTGTGACCGTCACCAATGTCGGCTTCAACGATGTCGACTACCACTCGGGCGAGCCCTTCGACAACACCGATTGGACCGCCACGGTCACCTCGGACAGCGTGACATGGACGGCTCCGAACCCGCACAGTGTGGACCCGAACGGCAACGCGCTGCGCTGGGGCACGCTCTATAACTTCCGCTTCGACGCCGACTCGGCTCCCGAGAACGTCGACACGGTTCTTGGCATGTTCAAGCAGTCTGCGACCAACGAATTCGACATCCCCGGGGCCGGTCCCGCGGCTCTGACGACCTGCACCGCGGACACCAACGGCGACGGCATTCTGAGCCCGGCGGACTTCTCCGCATGGGTCGCGGCCTTCAACGCGCAGGCACCCGAGTGCGACCAGAACGACGACAGCGCCTGCACACCTGCTGACTTCTCGGCTTGGGTGTCCAACTACAACGCCGGCTGCTAAGCCGCGTTTATTTGTTTCAATCTGCCGGCCCGTGGTTCACGCCACGGGCCGGTTTCTTTTGTGTCTTACTAAGCCGGCAACCGGGAAGTCGTGAGGAATGGGCAACGATCACGGCGCGGCCACGGCTGCGGTTGGAACGGTGTACTCGAGGGGGCCGTTGGGCCCGAGCGGAAGATTGAAGTTCATCCAGATCAGCAGCATGATGCACCATCCGATCGTAAAGACGATCGTGTAGGGCATCATCATCGCCACAAGCGTGCCCATGCCGCCCTTGGGTGCGTATTCGCGCATGAACACGAGAATGATGATGAGGTACGCATTGAGCGGCGTGATGATGTTGGTCGTCGAATCGCCGATGCGATAGGCAGCCTGCGTGAGTTCCGGGCTGATCCCCACGAACATGAGCATCGGGATGAAGATCGGTGCGAACATCGTGTACTTGGCGGACATCGAACCGATGAACATATTAAAGATCATCGTCACCAGAATGAACGCGATGATCAGGCCGCCCTTGCTCATGTCGTTGTCGGCCAGAATCATCCCGCCCTCGAAGGCGATCATGCGGTCGAGCTGGCTGAACTTGAGATACTCGATGAACTGAGCCGCGAAGAATGCGAGCACGATGATCGGAGCCATGGCTGCGATCGATTCGATCATCACCTTGGCTGCGTCCTTGCTTGAGGTGACATTCTTGATCACGATTCCGTAGACAAGACCCGGGATGATGAAGCCCAGGAAGATAAGCGGCGTCACGACGGAGACCCACCGCTGGAATTGCGGGGCGCGTTTGACGAGCACCTCGCCATCGGTGGTGACAAACGTTGTGAAAGTATCGTCCGCGTAGGCACCCATGCCATCGACCACAAGCTTCTCAGGGTGGTCAGCAGGCAGATCGATCTGGACGTGCGAGACATCGGCAAGCCACGAACTCGTCGGTTCACCGGGAATCGGGATCGAGCGGTCGTGGAGCGGCATGCCCGGGATGAGGACCGTGGCTGCGAAGATCGCGAGCAGGAGCGCCATCGTGGCGGCGGACCAAGTCAGGGCTGTGGATTCTTGAGGGGTGAGCTTCTGGGATTCCAGATCGCTCTTGTCAACGGGCGTGGGCCCGCCATCCTCGGCGGATTTCTTGCTGAGCCGCCTTTCGACAAACCACGCCGACACTCCCCAGCCCATCAGCGTCACTACGAACGTGGAGGCGATCATGAAGTACCAGTTGCACGTGGCGGCTACGGAGTACTCCGGATCGAGTACGCGGGCGCCGATCTGAGTCAGATTCGCTAGCATGGGGTCCAGACCGGTGACAAACAGGTTGGCGTTGAAGCCAGCAGAAACGCCCGCGAAAACGGCCGCGATACCCGCCAGAGGCGACCGCCCGACCGATTTGTACACAGCCGCGGCCAGCGGTGGCAGGACCACATATCCCGCATCGAGACCCATCGAGCTCATAATCCCCAGGAACACCATCGTCGGTGTCAGAAGCGAAGTGGGGACGACCTTCATAAAGGCTTTCAGAAGGGCTCCGATCATGCCGGTTCGCTCGGCGACGCCGATGCCCAGCATGCCGGTCAGCACCACACCAAGAGGGGCAAACCCCATGAAGTTGTTGACCATGCTTGTCAGGCACCAGTAGAGCCCGTCGGCGGTGAGAAGGCTCACCGGTTTGATCGGGCTACCAGCATCTTCAAATTGGATCACGGCCTCGCCCGTATCCGGGTCGATCACGCTGACCGCCATCTTGGGTTGGACTTCCCAACCTGTTGTCACGGCAAGCTGGCTGGCCAGCATCACGATCGCAGCACCGATCAAAAACAAGACCGCCGGATCGGGCAGCTTGTTGCCTATCCATTCGATGAGATCCAGGATGCCTTTGCGGCCTTTTGATTGAGGAGCGTCAGTCATGGGGCGAATCATCGTCGAACAACGCCGCGATAGCAAATCGGTGAGACTGCGGCGTGGGCGGAACAAATGCCGACAATACTCTCCGGGTTCTATTCAGTCCCAGGGGGTTTGAGCTTTGAGTCCACAACCAAAGGCATCATCGATGGATGAACCAGCGGCGAAATCCGGCTGGAGACGATTTGCATTCATCGCCCTCGGCTTCGTACTGCTCGAATTGGCTTTGATCTTGTTCTTCTCTCTCGATACGACGCACAAGGACTGGTTGAAAGAATCCGGGCCGATCGAGATGGGCAGCATCGCGTTCTATCTGCTCGGGGTGTGCGTGTTTCTCATCTCGTTTGTCGCGGGCAAGAACCGCAAATTTGATTGGAGAGGGGCCGTTCTCACGGCACTTCTGGCCGGCAGAGAGGCCGACTTCCAGAATCGCTTTACAACCGAAGGCGTCTTTCGCACCAGCTACTACTTTCGCGCGCAGGTTCCCCTTCTGGAAAGGATCATCACCCTCCTGGTGCTCGCGTTCATTGGGTATGTCGTGATCAGCTTTCTGGTTCTCTATCTGAGCGATCTGTTGAGGGGCCTGCGAAAGGGGACAACGTGGGTGCTCCTGGGTGGGTTCGCGGTCATGATGCTTGCATTCAGTAAAGTTCTGGATGCGTCAACATGGTTCTCTGCCTGGCTCGGAACAGACTGGAGGCCCTCGCTGGATCTGATCAGTATTTTCGAGGAGACATCAGAGTTTACAGGGGCAGCTGCGCTCTTCCTCAGTGCCGTCCTGTGCACACTGGCTCACACTCGACATTCCGCGAAACAACAGCCTCAACTCTGAGAGAGTTGGGGTAGGTCATTCGCTTTCGCTCAATCAAGCAGCTTTACTTCCTGGCCAAAGGGGTCTCATTCTGTGAGATGAGTTCGTCACACAGAATCTGCGCTTGGGTTTCAGAAGTGCACCGCTGGTAGGTCGTCCACGTGTTGCCGTTGGAGCGGCGCCAGATCCACCAGTCGCCGTGGAGATCGTGGGCAACCCGGTAAGGCGCATTGGGAACGAAACGCCGCGCGACCTGATGATTCGGATAGTTCGGATTGCTCTTCGGTTCATACATGCCCATGCCTCCTTTCCGACCAATAGCAGAGTGTACCAGAAAGAACCTGAGAGTGACCACTAGCGTCCGAGTGTGTTCATCGACATTTCTTGCCAGGCGTCGGATCTGGCGGTCGAAAGTCGGTGTGAAACCGCCCTCATCGAGGCGAGCGATTGGGCCTGACGCCAAAGGATGGCGTTTGTCAGTGGCAAGGACAATCGTCTTGCTAGCCAGATAAGGGGGGGCAGCCCGGTCGCCTGAATAAGCTGGTCATCGAGTGAAACAAACATCTGCGCCTCGCCCGGATCGCCCTGGCGGCCCGCACGCCCGAAGAGCTGGCGATCGACACGGCGCTCGCTGTGGCGTTCGGTTCCGAGTACAAGCAGCCCACCGAGCTCGCGTGCTTTCGGGTCAAGCTTGATGTCCGTGCCCCGGCCGGCCATGTTCGTGGCAACGGTGACCGCGCCGACTTTGCCCGCCAGTTCGATAATGCTCGCCTCTTCTTTCACGCGCTCGGCGTTGAGAATTCGGCACTGGACGCCGCGCTCAAAAAGCAGCTTGCCGATCTGTTCCGAGGTCAGCACGCTGCGCGTACCAACAAGCACAGGCTGCCCCGTCTTGTGTACGGCGCATACCCGCTCGACCACCGCGCTGAGTTTGGCTTCCTCTGTCTTGAAAACGATATCGCGTTTCTCGTGCCGGATCACCGGCCGGTGTGTCGGGACACGGATCACGGTGAGGCCATACGTGCGCCAGAGTTCATTGGAGACTTCGCGGAGCGTGCCGCTCATGCCCGAGAGGTGCCTGTACTGCTGGAAGAACCGGGCATAGCTGATCCGCGTGGATGTACGCCGGGCCTTGGTGGT
>CAXBOF010000209.1:0-4911 GCA_963977205.1 uncultured Phycisphaera sp.
GGGGCAGAGGCTGGTGGCTGGGGCGGCCACACCCAGAATGAAGCTGGAGGTTGCGTCCGAGCCGTTGCGCTCGCATTCGAAGGTGACCTCGTAATCCATGAGGCCCTTCATGCCGGTGACGGGGGCGGGCTTGTTGATGAAGTAAGTGAACGAGGCCTGGAAGTGGGCGGTCTCGGCGTTGAGCCGCTCGCGGATGGCGGCGGTGACCTCGGGGATGCGATCGGGCGTGAGCGGCTCGTTCTGGTGCTCGTTGAGCACCTCGAGGAAACGGCTCATGTGGGTGCCCTTCTGGTGGTGCGGGAGGGCGACGTACATATTGATTTTGGCGACGGTCTGCTGGGTTTTGCCGTCACGCGTTTTGAGGATCATGGGGTAGGTGACGTCTTTGACGCCCACTTTGTCGATGGGAACCTGGCGCTGGTCGCTCAGACCTTGAACATCGACGATTGTGTCGGCTTTGGGGGCGCTTGGCATTGTGGTCATTCTCGTCCTAGGTTGGCGGCAATGTCTGGGAATCAGGTTGCCCCGGCAGGACTAAACGCTCGGGCGGCCTGAGTGTTCCCGGATTCGCCGAGGATCGCTCGCTGGATGCTAGGCAGCGGGATTTGAAGGCCCGGAGGCGGGGCTCGAGCCTGTGCCGCGGGCCTGCTGGATGACGTTGTCAGTCCAGGCCAGACCGATGGGAATGCCGAGCAGTGCGCCGGCGGCCCAGTCGAGTGGCAGCAGCCAGCCGAGGCGGAACAGGGAGCGGTCGAAGACGTCTGCAACGACATCGCCCGCGATGGCGTGCGTGGCGAGTGGGCCCAGGATCGCCAGTGCGGCGGGGATGGCGGCGGCCGTCCAGCCGGGCAGGCGAAGGAAAACGAGGCGGGCGGATGCGGCCCCGACGAGGCCGGCCACAAATGCGGCTCCGATGGTCTGGCCCTTGAGCGGTTCGACGGCGATGAGCCACGCGGCCACCGCGCTCATGGTGAGTCCCACGGTGAGCGATATGGCGATCGCGGCGGTGCCACCCTCGGATTCGGGGTCGGGTTTGCTGATTGAGTAGCGGCGGATGACATAGAGCACGCCCGCCAGAAGAAGCATGACAAAGAGGCCCTCGACGATGAGGCCGGGCATGGGCGAGTCGTGGGTGACGAGGACAATTTCGTCGAGTCTGCCCGAGAGCCACGCGGCCCATGAGAGGGTCAGGCCCGCGCATGCGAGGCCGACGTTGAGACCGGCGGCCCGGCTCCCGATGCCGCCGGCGATGGCTGCGACGCCGAAGGCCGCGATTCCGGCGATGAGGCCCGCGATTGGATTCTGCCCGATGAGGAGGGTTGCCTGCGTGCCGCCGTCGGTGCCTCGGAGAGCGCCCACGAAGAGCCCGGCGATCGGCCCGAGGGCAACGAAAGCGAACGCGAGCGCAAAGAGGCCTCTGAGGAATCGGGACATCACGGGATCATCGGTCGATCGGGGTGGGCAGGCAACAGGAAGTGGGGATTGAGTTCACACGGATTGAAGAGGGAGTGGAGAAGGAGAAGGAGAAGAGGATGAGGAGGGCAGCACGGCTGGCTCAGCCGTGGCACGGGTAAGGAGAGGAGACCCCCTCACCCCGGCCCTCTCCCCCAAGGGGAGAGGGAGGAAGATCAAGACCCTCACCCGCCTCGCTTTGCTCGGCACCCTCTCCCACGGGGCGCGGGAGAGGGAGGTGGCGATGCCCCCTCCGTCGGCGACGGGGGAGGAGAGAATTACCTCGCCAGGGCCATCAGGCGGGCGATGCGGTCGGCGACTGGGGGGTGTGAGCTGAACATGGATTTCATGCTCTGGTGGGACTTGCGCATTTTGCGGAGTGGGTTGACGATGAACATGTGGGCGGTGCCCCGGTTGGCCAGGTCGACGAGTGGCTCGTCGTCGCCGGCGAGTTTGGAGAGGGCGCTGGCCAGGCCCTCGGGGTTGCGGGTGAGTTCGACGGCCCCGGCGTCGGCGAGGTATTCGCGCTGGCGGGAGTAGGCCATCTGGATGAACCTTGCCAGGATCGGCGCGACGATCGAGAGGACGACGGCCAGCAGGATCATGATGAGGACAGCGGCTCCCCCGCCTTTGTCGCTGGAACGGCGTGAGCGCATGCCGCCGTGAAACGCGATGCGGAGGAAGATGTCGCAGGCCATGACGATGAGTCCGACCATGGTTGCCATGAGGAGGCTGAATCGGATATCGAAGTGGCGGATGTGCGCGATCTCGTGGGCGATGACGCCCTGGAGTTCGTCGCGGTTGAGTTTGGCGCGGAGGCCAGTTGTGATGGCGACGACGCCGTGCTCCGGATCGCGCCCAGTGGCGAAGGCGTTGAGCGCGGATTCGGGGATGAGGTAGACCTTCGGCATGGGGATGCCGGCGGCGATGCGCATCTCGTCGACAACGTTGAAGAGTTCGGCGTCGAGTTCGGGCGTGATCTCTTTGGCGTGAACCATGCGGAGGATGGCGTTTGCGCCCTGGAAGTAGCTCCAGATTGAGCCGAGGACGCCGACGACGAGTGCGACGCCTGCGCCGAGGATGATGGAAGGGATGTAGAAGGCGAGCGTGCCGGGGTCGTTGGTCGCGCCCGCGCCGGAGTAGCCGCCGATGACAGCCCCGATGATCGCGCCGAGCCCGACGCCCAGGGCGATCATGCCGAGCATGAGCAGGAAGCTGTCGCGTTTGTTTTTGCGGATGAGGTCGATGTAGGTGGTGGTGCCGGGGTAGGCCTTGATCCTGGAGAGCTGAGGGCTGGCGGCGCGCAGAACGCCCCCGCCCTGGGTCGGGCGAGGGCGATGGTCTCGGGTGTGCTGGTCGCTTGCTCATGGGCCGTGCTCGAACGCCTCAGCGCGGTCGGGTTAGAAGCTGACCTTGGGTGCTTCTTTGGCGGCCGGCTCGGTGATCTCGAAGTAGTCGCGTTTTTCGAAGTTGAACACGCCGGCGACGATGTTGACGGGGAAGCTCTGGCGGGCTTCCTCGTAGCGGCCGACGGTGTCGTTGAAGTGCTGACGCGAGAAGCCGATTTTGTTCTCGGTGCTGGAGAGTTCTTCCTGCAGCGAGAGGAAGTTGGTGTTGGCTTTGAGGTCGGGGTAGGCCTCGGCCACGGCGATCAGGCGGCCGAGCGCCTGGGTGAGCATGCCCTCGGACATGCCCATTTCCTTGGCGCCGGCGTTGGATGCGTCGTGAACGGAGACGGCCTTGGCGCGGGCGGAGATGACGGCGTCGAGGGTTTCCTTCTCGTGAGAGGCGTAGCCCTTGACGGTTTCGACGAGGTTTGGGATGAGGTCGTAGCGGCGCTTGAGCTGGACATCGATCTGCGACCAGCCGTTGTCCGCGTCGACGCGGAGGCGGACGAGTTTGTTGTACGCGGCGATGAGCCAGAGTGCGACGACGACGACGACGGCCGCGAAGACCCCGAAGAAGATGAGCCAGGGCATGGTTGGTTCCTCCTCGCCCCGTCTGTGGGGCTCCTGTACACGCATCGGCGACGCCGACGGATGATGGTATCCGACTGGCGGAGAAGGCTCCGATGGTTGTGGATTTCCCCGCTTATAGGGTTCTTGGGGGATCGGGGGCTCGGGTTCCGCGCGGGTGGGCGTGGTAGCATGACTCTACAGGCATGAGGAGGCCCGGAACATGGCCAGCACAGAGGCAAACAAGGCAAACGGTACGAGCGGTGTCCCGGAGCGTGACTACGCGCGTCCGTTTCGGCTCACGGCTGGGGATCTGATCTCGGATCTGCTCTGGCCCAAGCTGTTCCGCGTGCCGAGGCTGGCGATCCAGCCGAGCCGGGTGATGCTGGCGGTGCTGCTGATTCTGCTGGTTGGTCTGATTGATCAGACGCTGGCGGGGATCACGCCTGCTGAGGATGAGCCGGTGGTGATCATGCTGGGCGAGCGCGTGGGCGCGGGCCTGGCGCGGGCGAGTGAGGATGTCGTGACGCTCCGGGTCGGCGACGCGATCATGACGGCGTGGAACGGGGCGTGGTTTGGGATCACGCAGACTTTCCGCGATGCGCCGTGGCGGGCGTCGGCTGTGCTGCCTGTTTCGTTCCTGATTTACATCTTCTTTGCCGTGGGCATCTCGCGGATGGCGGTGGATGACTTTGCGCGGGGCAAGAAGCTGGGCTGGACGGAGGGGCTGGCGTGGTCGCTGCGCGGGTTCTGGGCTTCGCTGGTCGCGCACCTGATCCCGATTGTGGTGATCGTGATGCTCGGGGCGGTTTTGGTTGTTGGCGGGTATGCGCTCTTGGCTGTGCCGTTCCTGAACATCGTCGGGGCCATCTTGACGGTGGTCGGTGTGCTGATCGCGCTGGTTGCGGTGCTGATGATCGTGGGCTTGCTGCTGGGCGGGCCGATGATGGCGGCCGGGATCGCGGCTGAGGGTTTCGACGGCATCGAATCGATGCAGCGGGTCTACAGCTATGTCTACACACGGCCGGCGAGGCTGGCGATTTATTTGATCATCCTGTTTGCGCAGTTCGCGGTCGTGAGTTCGATCGCGCTGGCGCTGGCGTACGCGACGAGTGCGCTGACGAGCTGGGGCGCGGGGTTGATCTTTGACTGGACGAACAATGTCGACGGGATGGCTGTCGCGTCGGGCGCGGTGACCGAGGGCATGGGCTGGTCGGGCAAGGCGGCCAGTTCGATCGTCGAGACGGTGCTCAAGCTGCCCGGGCTGATCGCAGCGGGATTCCTGCTGAGCTACTGGATCAGCGGGTGGAGTGTGCAGTATCTCTTGCTGCGCAATGCCGCCGACGGGCAGGACGTGACGGATATCTATGTGCCGGGCGAGATGGAGGCGCGTGTCGAGCGGGCGCTTGCTGCTCGGGCGGCGGGGATCGAGATCGATCAGGAATCCGCGGCGTCTTCGGATGAATCGGATGCCGAATCGGCGGGCGCCTGATTCAAGAGATCA
>CAXBOF010000210.1:0-4903 GCA_963977205.1 uncultured Phycisphaera sp.
CTCCCCCAAGGGGAGAAGGAGCAAGACTTACAATCGCTCGGCGATCTTGGCGCCGACCTGATCGTGCGCGAAGGTGCCGAGGTCTTCGCGGGTGTCCAGGTTCTCGACCTTGGCGGCTTCGTCTGACTCGATGATCACGGCGAACTTTGCGTGCTGCTTGCGAGCGTCGGCGAGGAGCTTGCCGATGTTCTTGGTCGACTTGTACGAACGCCGAGCGTGCATGGGCGGAACGTCATACCGGTCCGCGTCCCAGGGCTTCTTGTCGTCGCGCACGTTCCACGCGTCCGACTCGACGCCGCGCCGGAGCTTGGCCAGCAGCGGCTCGACCTGCGCCTCGCCCGCTTCGTTGGCGATCACGAACGCCTCGGGGCGCAGGCTCGCGGGCTTCTGGCTGAGCGCGTCCATCAGCGCCGGGCCTTCGGGCATCAGGCCCTTGTCTTCGAGCAAGAGGCCCAGCACGACATCGCCCATGCCGAAGCCGACGGCTGGCGTGGGCGGGCCGCCGAAGAGTTCGATGAGGTTGTCGTAGCGCCCGCCGCCCGCGACGGCACGCTCGCCGTCGGCGATGAGTTCGAAGACGGTGCCGGTGTAGTAGGCGAGGCCACGGGCGATGGAGAGGTCCAAATTCCATGCAGGCGTATCGATGCCGTGGTCAAGGAAGACATCGTTGGCGCCCTGGTAATCTGCGTAGAGCTGTATATCCATCAGCTCTGCGTGATCGGCGTAGCTCAATTCCTTTGGTAAGTCGAGGTGTGATCTCCAACTCTGTATGAACCGATCGAAATCATCAACATTCAATCCGATTGCACTCGCGGTATCTTTGAAGTTCGATGCATCGACTTTACCTCGGCGATCGAGCAACGCAAGCGCCTCGGTCATCCGTTCGGCTGAGACGCCGGCATTCTTCAGCAGTCGCTCTATGATGCCGCGGTGTCCGACGTGAAGTTTGACCGCTCCGTTGCCGAGACCAAGATCAGTCACAGCTCCAAGGAGCACACTCATCAACTCGGCATCCCAATGGATGTTGAGTGGTTCCGTTGGATGCCCACCCCCCATCACATCACAATTCCACTGCAAAAACTCCCGCAGCCTTCCCCGCTGGGGCTTCTCGGCGCGGAAGTAAGGCCCCGCGGTGAACCATTTGCAGGGGCTCGGTAACGCATTGGCCTTGGCGGCGTACATCCGTGCGAGTGTGGGGGTGAATTCGGGGCGGAGGGCGTAGTCGTCGTCGCCGCCTGCGCGTGTGAAGCTGAAGAGTTCGCTGACGATGCCCTCGCCGGATTTCTTTTTGTAGAGGTCGAGCATCTCGAACGTGGGGCCTGCAATTTCCTCGAAGCCGTGACGAATACTGACACGGCGCCAGGCCTCGGTGATGTACCGCTGACGGAGGAGATCATCGGGGTAGAGATCGCGCGTGCCCTTGGGCGAGGGGATTGAATTGGAAGATGACTTGGCCATGGATGCGTGCGTCCGTGTGTGAATTACATCTCATTTCGAGCGGGTACAGTTGAGCGTATTCCATTGACACCAACCAATCAGGAGATCATCAGATGACACGTACTCAGACAGCTTCAGCGGCGACAATCCTTCTGGCGGGCCTCACCCTCGGTGGGTGTGCGGCCACGGGTCTGACGCCCGAGGCCTACGAGATCACCAAGGCCGAGTGCCAGGCGACTGTCACACACCTTGCGAACACCGAACCCGAATTCGCCAGCATCAAGGACCAGAGCTACGCCTGGGCCGTCTTCCCGGGTGAGTTCTCGGGGATCAACTACCTCCTCGGCGGCGGCGGCAGCGACGGGCTCGTCTACGACAAATCGGGCGAGGTCGTCGGCTACAGTCGACACGCCCGTGTGAATCTGGGTGTTGGCTTCTTCGGTCAGTACGCCGACTTCGTGGTCTTCTTCCCCGATCAGGCCGCCCTTGACAGCTTCAAGGAAGGCGGCTGGTCGATCGGTGGCGAGACTGGCATCGGCATCCTGGGCTTGGCTGCCAGCGGCCAGCAGTCCATGACCGAGGACCGCACCTTCGTCAGCGACCCCCGCTCAGGCGGCGGCCTCGGCGCGTACTTCACCTTCGACAACTTCAGCTACAACAACATCAACGATGCCCTGACCAACTGATCAGAACATCCAATGCAACATAGGGGGGCGGTCCATTGGGCCGCCCCTTCTCTATTTGGACCTTAGCCGTCATCACTCAATCGTCACTGAGTTCCAAGAAGGCAGCGTGCGGCAGGACGCCTCCCCACCGGGGTGATCTCGGGAGGAAGAGCCCCCCTGCTGCCGCTACGATGCCAAGCTATGCCCAAGATCACCATTAACGGCGTCGAGTGCGAGTTCGAGCAGGGACAGAAGATCCTTGAGGTCGCCAATTCGCAGGACGTCAAGATTCCCTATTACTGCTACCACGAGGGTCTGTCGATCCCGGCCCAGTGCCGGATCTGTCTGGGCGAGATTTGGGCACCCAACCCCCGCAACGAGGGCAAGCTCGAGCCGCAGATGGGCGGCAAGCTCCAGCCGACCTGCTCGACCGATGCGGCCGACGGCATGGTCGTCTACACGGACAACCCAAGGGCCGTCGCCAACCAGAAGGCGGTGATGGAGTACCTGCTCATCAACCACCCGCTGGACTGCCCGGTCTGCGACCAGGCGGGCGAGTGCGATCTGCAGGACTTCAGCTTCGAGTACGGGCGGGGCGTCTCCCGCTTCCAGGAAACAAAGGTCAAGCAGCCCAAGAAGGACCTGGGCCCCAACGTCTACATCTACTCCGACCGGTGTATCATGTGCACGCGGTGCGTGCGATTTGCGCGTGAGGTCTCGGGCACGGCCGAGCTCTCGATCCTGGGCCGCGGCAACAAGAGCGAGATCGACGTCTTCCCGGGTGTGCCTCTCGACAACGAGCTGTCCGCCAACGTGATCGACCTCTGCCCGGTCGGTGCGCTACTCGACAAGGACTTCCTGTTCACCCAGCGCGTGTGGTTCCTCAAGGGCACGCCCTCCATCGACGGCATCACGGCCTCGGGCGACAACATCACTTTCGAGCACAACGAGGGCAAGATCTACCGCATCAAGCCACGCACCAACATGGCGGTCAACAAGTGGTGGATCACCGACGAGGTCCGCTACGGCTGGAAGCACATCAAGGACGGGCGCCTCACCAGCCCGCACCGCCGGCGGTACGGCGCGCTGGACGATTGCACCTTCGCGCAGGCCTACGACGCGGCCCTTGAAGGGCTGACCGAGGCCAAGGACAAGGGCAGCAAGCTGCTGCTGGTCGTCAGCCCGATGCTCAGCTGCGAGGACGCGTACCTGCTGGCCAAGCTGGCCAGGTCGATCGATGAGAACGCCGAGCTTGCAGTCGGCATGGTGCCCTACCGCGGCGAGGACAAGGCCTTCCCCAAGGGCGCAAAGCCGGGCGACGCGGGCGCGTTCGTCATGTACGCCGAGAAGGCCCCCAACGCCCGGGGCGTGCGGCGTGTGCTCGAATCCTTCGGCGGCAACGTCCATGACTCCGACGCGGCAAGCAAGGCCCTCGCCAGCGGCTCTTACAAGAGCTGCATCCTCACCGGCAACTACCCGGGCGAATGGGCGACCGACGACCTGCTCGGCTCGCTCGGCGACGTCTTTACGGTTCTGATCGACACGCACCCGCGCAAGGCGATGGACAAAGCCGACGTCGTGATTCCCGGCGCCAGCTGGGCGGAGAAGGCCGGCACGTTCGAGAACGCGCGGAACATGATCCAGGCCTTCGAGCAGGCGATCCCCCTGACCGAGAACACCAAGAGCGAATCACAGATCGCGCTGGATCTCATCGCGCTGGTCGGGGGCGAGGGCCTCGGCCCGATCCGCCGCGAGGTCGTGCGCGTGGACGAGGGCCCGGGCCAGGTGCCCACGGCTGTCGAGCGTCGCACGCAGTCGGTCCGGCTCTACAACGCCGCCATGACCCGCCAGGCGATGGCCGAGTCGAGTGATGCTTTGGGCGTCTTCATCAGCGAAGTCGCCCTGCCCGTTGTTTCTGTGAAGCAGGAGCCGGATGTGGAGATGGTGGAGCTGTGAGCCTTGCCGCTCTCGGCTGAGCGGGAGGTTTCGCTTTGCTCTGGCCCATTCTCATCTCGATGGCAGCCGTGATCGTCTTTGGCGTGCCGTTTACGTATTACTGGTTCCGCTGGTCGGACCGCTGGGCCGATGCCGAGAAGAAGCGGTTCGGCGGCGGCAAGAGCGGCCAGGCCGGGCAAGAGCCGATCGTGCGCGTGATCAAGAGCGAGCCAACCGAGCCGGGCGGACGCTGACTTGCCCCGCTACAAGCTCACCATCGCCTACGACGGCACGGACTTCTGCGGCTGGCAGAAGCAGGAGCCGCCCGATCCCGACAACCCATCGCAGCGCATGACGCTGCGCACAGTGCAGGGCGTCGTCGAAGAAACCGTGCGCGAGGTGCTGCGTGAGAAGGTCATCCTGATGGGCGCGAGCCGAACCGATTCGGGCGTGCACGCGCTCGGGCAGGTCGCGGCCTTTACGAGTGAGCCCATCGAGGGCAAGGGCATCGGCTGGCCCGAGGAACGCGGCACGGATGCGATGGTCCGGGCGCTCAACAGCAAGCTGCCGCGGGACGTGCTGGTGATGGGCGCCGAAATCGCGGCGCACGACTTCAACCCGATCGGCGGCGCGGTCGAGAAGGAATACACCTACACGATCGAGTGCGGCCCGGTGAGGCCCTTGTGGGATCGCAAGTACGTGTTTCATACGTGGTACGAGCTGGACCTGGCCCGCATGCAGCAGGCTGCGGCCGCGATGGTGGGCGAGAAGGACTTCGCCGCCTTCGCGCAGATCGATCACGGCCGAACAACGACGGTGCGGACGATCTTTGGGTGCAGCGTTGAGTCTGCCTCCCTCTCCCCACA
>CAXBOF010000211.1:0-4886 GCA_963977205.1 uncultured Phycisphaera sp.
ACAACGAGCTGGCTGTGACGATCGTGCCGCTGCCTTTCTACAAGGCTCCGAAGAAGTAGGGAGGCAAGTCAGGACTTCTCGTCGCCCTTGATCTCGATCCAGCCCTCGTCGGCATGACGGAAGATCACGCCGGTGACGGCGTAGAGGATCTGCTCGGCAACGTTCGTCGCGTGGTCGGAGATCGTTTCACATCGGCTGGCGATCTCGTGCAGCAGGAATCCGCAATCGACAGACATTGATCCGCCGGCGATGTCGTTCTCGGCCTCGCGGAGGAGAGCGTCTTTGAAGCCGCAGACGGTGTCCTCGCTGCGGAGGATGAGTTTGGCCAGCGCCGAGTCGCGTTTCTCGAGCGCCGAGCAGGTGTCGCGGACGATGCCCAGCACACTGTTGGCCATCACACGGAACGTTTCGGGGACGTCGATGCCCGCTCGGTCCTGGGCCTTGGCTGCTATATCAACAGCCAGATCGGCGATCCGCTCGAACTCGTTATTGGCTTTGACCACAACGAGCAATTCACGAATCTGATCGGATGGGACGTCGTGAGCTATCCGGGCCGCGGCCTGAAGCAGAGAGACCGAGTCTTTCTCGATGGCAACGTCCACGCGGTCGACCTCGTCGTCGCGTTCGATGACGCCCGCAGCGGCTGTCGCATCGGCAGCGAAGAACGCCTCGAAGGCGTCCTCGCAGATACCCAGCACCCGCCAGGCCTGCGTGACAAGTTCCCGGCGGATCTCGTCCAGGTGGGTCTCGAATTGTGCGGCTTCTTCTGGCATAGGGCGTCGAATCCTCGCTGTCCGAGAGAACAGTAGCACACCCCGTATCTATCCGGCCAGTACACCCGACAGGCTACAGTCCGGCATCACCAAGCCGGGCAAACACCGCCCGAAAGACGGAGCTCTGACATGGCGTTTTCGATCGACCTCATCCACGGCCGGCAGATCCTCGATTCCCGCGGAAACCCGACGCTTGAAGTCGAGGTCGTCCTCGAGAGCGGCGCGACCGGCCGTGCGGCGGTGCCCTCGGGCGCTTCGACCGGCGAGAACGAGGCCGTCGAACTCCGCGATGGCGGGAGCGAGTGGCTCGGCAAGGGTGTGACCAAGGCGGTCGACAATGTCAACGAGCGCATCGCCGCGGCGATCGAGGGCTACGACGCGCGTGACCAGGAAACAATCGACGCCGAGATGATCGAACTCGACGGAACACCCAACAAAGCCGAGCTGGGCGCCAACGCGATCCTGGGTGTGTCGATGGCGGTCGCCAAGGCCGCGGCCGAGGCTTCGGGCTTGCCGCTGTACCGCTACCTCGGCGGCTCGTCGGCCAAGACGCTGCCGGTGCCCATGCTCAACATTCTCAACGGCGGCAAGCACGCAGACAACACCGTCGACTTCCAAGAGTTCATGATCCAGCCCTGGGGTTTCGAGGATTTCCACGAAGCCATGCGTGCGGGCGTTGAGATCTACCACACGCTCAAGAAGGTGCTGACTAGCCGGAACATGTCGACGGCTGTCGGCGATGAGGGTGGATTTGCGCCCAACCTCAAGGACAACGAGGATGCGCTCAAGATCATCGAAGAGGCTGTCGACAAGGCCGGGTACAAGTGGGGCGAGCAGATTTATGTTGCGCTCGATCCGGCGACGAGCGAGCTTTGGAACGAGGCCGAGAAAGACGGCAAGAAGGGCTACAAGTTCTTCTCGAGCAGTCAGGAGATCATCAGCTCGAGCGACCTGATCGGCATCTGGGCCGACTGGTGCCAGAAGTACCCGATCCGCTCGATCGAGGATGGACTCGCCGAGAACGACTGGGCCGGCTGGGCCGAGCTGACCGCCAAATTGGGCGACAAAGTCCAGCTTGTGGGCGATGACCTCTTTGTGACCAACAAAAAGTTCGTCGAGCGGGGCGTGGCTGAGAAGAGCGCCAACGCGGTGCTCGTCAAGGTGAACCAGATCGGCACACTCAGTGAGACGTTCGATGCGGTCAACTACGCTCAGCGCAATGGCTTTGCGTGCGTGCTCAGCCATCGCTCGGGCGAGACCGAGGACTCGACGATTGCGGATCTCGCGGTGGCGACCAACTGCGGCCAGATCAAGACAGGGGCTCCGTGCCGAAGCGACCGCAACGCGAAGTACAACCAGCTCATCCGTATCGCCGAGGAACTCGGCGAGAGCGCGGTGTACGGCGCGAACACCTGGAGCCGCTGATCGTGGCAACGATCCTGTCATGGCTCGGTATTGTCCTGACCGGTGCGTTGCTCTCTTTGACGCTGCTCCCAATCCTGAAAACAGGGAACTGGGTTGCCAGGATCTGTGACTTTCCACGGGTGCAAATTCTGGCGCTGAGTATCCTGCCGATTGCGTTGCTTGCGCTGGCCATCGGGCTGGACGGCAGCTCGCCATTGCGCTTTGCGATGCTTGGTTTGCTCGCCGGGATCGCGGTGTGGCAGTTCAGTCATATCGTGCGATACACACGCTTCTGGCCCTGCGAGGTGACGAAAGACAAGCATGGCAAGAGTCTGACTGTGATGATCGTCAATCTCGATTATCAGAACGATCGAAAAGAACCAGTATGTGAGACGCTCACGACGCACGATGCCGATGTGTTGCTTCTGATCGAGATCGATGCACTATGGGAACGCGGTCTTGCCGATGTGCTCGATGACTATCCGCACCGGGAAGGCATCGTTCGGGGCGAGGGTCTTGGTATCGTCCTTGCCAGCAAGTTTCCGATGCGAGACATGGAATTCAGGCATCTCGTTTCTGAAGAGCGGGCTTCGGTGCACGCCGTGATTGAGGTTGATGGGGAGGATGTCCGAGTCAGTGCGCTGCACCCGACGCCGCCGGGCCTGAAATCAGATCAGGGTGAACGGCACGACAGCCGTAAACGCGACGCGGAGTTGGTGCTTGTGGCGAAAGAGATTCAGGAAGCCGAGCCCCAGCACCGCGTGGTGATGGGTGACCTGAACGATGTCGCATGGTCGCACACGACAAGGCTCTTTCGCAGGCTCAGCGGCCTGCGTGATCCGCGCATCGGCAGGAGCCTGCTCAACACGTATCACGCTCAGAGACCTCTGTTCCGGTACCCGCTGGATCACATCTTCGTATCAGACGAGATCGCCGTTTCTCGGCTGGAGCGCGTGCGCGTGCCCGGTTCGGACCATTTCGGGGTGCTGGCCACCATCCACATTTCCAGAGGCGAAAGCCCCAACGACACCAACGGAGAACGGGCAAGTTCAGACGATGATGAAGAGGCTCACGAGATCGTCTCGGAAGGCAAGCGGGAAGCTTCCGAGCAAGGCGGTTGACACAACCGGCCGAACCGATATCACAGATTGATCGGCACGCCCTCTTCGCGGAACTTTTCGATGAGCAGTTGGCCGTCGCGGATGAGTTGCTGGAGCTGTTTGATGCTCGCATCGAGTGAACGGTAGAGGTCGGCGTTGGTTGCCAGCTGCCCGAGCGTCCCCTCGCCGCGGTTGATGCGAGCGGTCAGGTCGCGGGCCTGGGCTGCGGCTTCGTCGATCGTGACCACCGCCGAGTCCAGCTTCGTGAGCGTGGCGTCGGTGCGATCGCCGATGCGGGTGGTTTGTTCATTGATGCTTGTCGCTGCGGCTTTCCACTCGCCGACCGAATCGCTGATCTGGGCCATCATCGCGCCCTCGTCGAACCAGCTCTCGGTCTTGACGAGCACGGCGTCGATCCGGTCGAGAACAGAGCGCAGGTCATCGGTATCCGGGTCGTCCGAATCGATGACACCCGCCAGACGCTGACCGACGTCGGTGTAGGTCTCGGCGAGCGTTTCGATCTTGTCGGCTGTCTGATCGAGCCGGTCGAGGCGGCTCGTGACATCGGCGGTCAGCGAATCCACCATCGAAGCGATGGGGCGGGCGTATTCTTCGCCATTGCCATCTGCAAAGGCGGTGTGCGGCCCGGGGCCCGAGACGATGTCGAGAGCAGCCGAACCGATAAAACCGGCGTCAAGGTAGAGATCGAAGTCTTCGGGAATCTGAACGCCCTCCCAGTAGCGGACAGTGATGAGTGCTTCTCCAGAGCCGTCGGCAGCGGTGGCGATATCGGTGACATCTCCGATGCGGACGCCGTTGAGGCTGACCGGGGCCACGGGTGAGACACCACGGGCCGAGGGTGTGCGGATGACGATGGACTGATATTTCCGCCCGATGCCCGAGAGCTCGCCGAAACTCATGAGCATCCATGAGAGGAGCAGCAGCCCCCCGATCGCGGTCAGGCCGATGAGGCTATCGCGTGCTTTCGTGTTCATGCCTTGCTCCTGATGGCTGTGCAGCGCTGCCGGCGGAGTCGAAGAAGCCGGAGATGAATTCGTCTTTGGAATTGCGGAGCTCGTCGAAGCTCCCTTCTGCGATCACACGTCCATCGTTGATCATCACGATTCGGTCCGCGACGCGCCGGGCGCTCACAAGATCGTGCGTCACGACGAGGCTCGTCACACCGAGACGGTTCTTCAGCCGAACGACGAGCTCGTCGATACCCTTGGCGCGGATTGGGTCGAGGCCCGTGGTGGGCTCGTCGTAGAGGATGACAGACGGCCGGATGATCAGGGCGCGTGCGAGTGCGACACGCTTCTTCTGGCCGCCCGAGAGCTGGGCCGGCAGTTTGTGCTCCGAGCCGGTCATGTCGACCATATCGAGCGCCTCGGCAACCTGCTGGGCGCGATCCTCGTTTGACAACTTCTTGTGTTCCGTCAGCGGGAATTCCAGATTCTGGCGCACCGTCATGGAATCGAAGAGCGCGCTGAGCTGGAAGAGCAGCCCGATCCGGAGGCGAACCCATTTCATCTGGCGCTCGGAGAGATTGTCGATCCGCTCGCCCTCGAAGGTGATCTCGCCCCCATCGGGCCTAATCAGACCGATGATG
>CAXBOF010000212.1:0-4885 GCA_963977205.1 uncultured Phycisphaera sp.
CGAACTCGATGATCTCCGGCTCGTCCAGGCCCGCGTAGTCGCGCGAGCGGAAGACCCATGCCGCCTCGACGTACGACCGCGGCAGACCGCCTGGCGAGTTCAACTGCGACCAGGCGCCAAGCTCGACGTCGAGTGTTAGCTTCTGGCCGTCGCGCACGATCTCGACCGGCACCGTATCGCCCGGCGAACGGCTGATGATCGTAATCTGCAGGTCCGCTGTCGAACGGATTGGCAGCCCGCTGATCGTCGAGATGATGTCGCCCGCCTGCAGCTTGACCGCCGAGTCGAAGCCCGCGACGGGAGCTCCGATTTTCAGGCCAAGCTGACTCAGCTCGTTCGTTAGATTGATCCCCATCGCGCCCCTGGGCTCGCTTGCAAACCGCATGCTCGCCGCCTTGAGCAGGCGGATCCGCTGCTCGGGGGTGAGGTCGTCCCGTCGAAGCTGCGTCTCGAGTTCCTCGAGCGTGATCGACTGCTCAAACTGGAGGTCTTTCTCGGCAAGCTCGCGCGTGACAAACGAAGAACTCTTGAGCTCTTCGACGAGCGATTCGATGCGATCATTTGCCGAGTCCGATGCCTGCCCGCTTGCAATAAGCGGCAAACACAGCACCAAACCAGTCAGCAGCTTTCTCACAACGCGATCAGCCTCTCGGCAGACTCGGCGATCCAGGTCGCCTTGCGTTCGACCATCCGCAGGAACGTCGAGCCCTCGATCTGCCCGAACCGCCCCGTGGCCGCGATGGGCAGTGTCGCCTCGGTGATCAGCGCTTCGATCATCAGCCACGGGATCGCCCGGCACTCGGCGCGGCTCAGGATGCACCCCTCGACCGCGTCGTACGCGCCAAGGAAAGCTTCGAGTCTTTTGACGTCGAGTTCAACAGGCCACGCCATCGGGTCCAGGCCCGTGCGTGTCACCGAGAATTGGAGCGCACCGTTGGCGACATCGATCGCGCGCGGGCCGATGCGGGCCGAGTCGAAGTCCACGACCGCGCGCACGCCCTTGTCCGCGAAGATCACGTTGCCGGGGTGGTAGTCCGAGTGGATGATCTGCCTGGGCCAGCCGGCGATGCCCGTCTCGCGGACACGCACCGCCGCGTGCTCGTACAGGGCCGCCAGCCTCGGTGTGGTGTGCTCCATCGCCGGAACCTTGAGGGCCGTCGGCAACGCGCGGAGTGTCTCGGCGACCTTGGCCACGCCGTGGTAGCTGCCAGTCACGGGCGAACCCGGGCCGGCATAGTCGGCCAGCAATCGGTGGAAGTACGCCAGCGCCCGGCCCGCCTCAGCGGTGGGGGGGATCGTCCGGTCGTACCGCTTGCCGCTGATGAACTCGAAGACCTCGTACACGAAGCCGTCGAGCATCAGCGCGCCCTGCCCGGTCTGCGTCGGGATGAGCCTTGCCAGGGGGAAAGATCGCTTCGAGAGGTGCGTCTGGATCGCGTGGCAGAACGACACGTGCGGGGCCGAGGCCTTGCCGGGCGATCGGCGCTTGATGAGCACCGTCCCCGTGCTGGTTTCCAGAACAACCTTGGGCGATTGGCGTGAGCCTCTTCTGAATTCACGCACGCTGTGGATACGGCCCAGACTGAAGTTCGAGCACACGATCGCCAGTTCACCCGTCGCGAACCGGTCGTAGCCCTCGACCGCGGGGCGGACCTCGCCCGCTTCGCCCGGGCTTGTGCGCACGTTGCTGGTTGTGCCGTTGGGTGTGCCGCTGGAAGTTGCGTGCGAGACCACGACCTGGCCGGCCACGGTGTCGGAGGAACTCGACACGCCCGCGCTGTCGGCGAACAGATCGACCGACGACTGCTGGGATTCCAAGGTCTGCTCGGCGTGCATGTCAGCTTCCTCGCGCATATCCATGCTCAGAAGTTCGTTTCTCTGCCGCCCCGATCCTCGGGGCGTGTGGACCAGCCGTCACTCGACGTTCTGGACCTGTTCCTTGATCCGGTCGATCGCGCCCTTGATCTCAACGATCGAACGGCTGACCCGCGTATCCATCGACTTGCTGGACATGGTATTCGCTTCACGCAGCAGTTCCTGCGCCATGAAATCCAGCGTCCTGCCAACCGGGGCGTCCCCATCCTGTTCGATCAACTTCCCGAATTGTTCCAGGTGACCCCCAAGACGGGTGATTTCCTCGGCGATATCCGTCCGCTCCGCGTGTGAGGCAACCTCGCGGATGATGTCGACCTTGTTCTCTGCCATGTTCGAGCCGGCCAGGAGCTCATCGATCCGGGCCATCAGCCTCGTCTCGAAATCCTTGACCACATCCGGCGCCCGCTCTTTCACCTCAGCAAGGTGGTGCTGAATGAGACTCAGCTGCTTGGTCAGATCCTCAGCGAGCATCTGTCCCTCGCTGATGCGGAGCTTCACCAGCCCCGCGCAGGCCTGATCCGTCAGTTTGGCGAAGACCTCGCGCACGCGGCCGATCCGCTCGCCCTCATCGGCCGGCGGCTGGACCACGCCGGGCAGATCCAGCAGCGAGCCGAGCTCGATCGTCACCCGGCCCGAGGCCACGTGCTTGGATTGGCTCAGCTGCTCGACGTACTTGTCGAGCGCTTTGCAGTTGATCTCGCCTGCCGCCTGCTCGGTGTCATCGGTGCACGATGCCTTGAGCGTCACGCTGCCACGCGAGATGTTCTTGCGCAGCCGGGACTCGAGCTCGGCTTCGAGCGATTCGAATTCTTCCTGGAGACGGACAGAGGCCTTGAAGTGCCGCCCGTTGAGCGAGCGGATCTGCACGAAAAAGTGAGTGCCATCGATGTGCGCCGACGCCTCGCCATAGCCAGTCATGCTGCGGATCACGCTGCTGATTCTCCATCCCGCCAGCGATCGCCGGCGGTTCATCGGTTGAGTCTACACGATCAGCGCTTCGTCGCGGGCCAGGGTGCCCGCGTTCTGCCGATTGGAATCCATCGATACGACGATTGAGGACTTACCGGCCGTTGCCATCATCCGCGGGGACTTCTTCAGCGGGCTGATCGTCCGCCGGAGGGGCATCCTCGACCTGGGCCGGTGTCGAATCGTTAGCGGGCGCGTCATCAGCCGCCGGAGGCGTCTGCTCGGACGATGCTTCGTCCGTTTCGGACCCGGTGGTCGCCGCTTCGCCTGCGCCCGCCGGTGCTTGCTCTGAAGCGGTCTGCTGCGCGGGCTCGCCCTCTTCGGACGGGCGGATCGCAAAGTTCAGCAGCACAGCGCCGACCAGAAAGAGCACAAAGACGCTCACGGTCGCGATGGTCAGTGCGTCACCCGTCTTGGCGCCAAACGCGGTCTGTCCCGAACCCGCGCCGCCGCCGGCCCCGAACGCGCCGCTCAACCCGCCGCCCTGAGGACGCTGGATGAGGACGATCAGCACCAGAAGCAGGCAGATAAGCAGAAAGCCAACGGTCGCCAGGCCAACCATCCACGGCGCAAGACCCAACGTCAGAACACTCGTCACCATCTTCAGGCCTGCCCCTGTGCGTCAGAAACTGTCCCAGAGCCCGCCGACACCCGGCTTGGCCCCTTGGGCTGCAACTCTAGCGCGGCCGGGCAACCGAGGCCCGACACAGGATCGGCTTTGGGTTTCTGGATCTCAGGTGCCGAGAGTGGGATTCCAGAGGGGGATTTACGAGGCAGCCGCCTTGGCGATCGCCGAGAAATCCTCGATTTTCAGGCTGGCCCCGCCGATCAGCCCGCCGTCGATATCGGGCTGGGCGAACAGGCTGGCTGCGTTGGAGGGGTTGACCGACCCGCCGTAGATAATCCGCGTCCGCTGGGCGACCTCGTCCGAGTACATCTCGGCGAGCAGTCCCCGGATGAAGGCGTGGGCCGCCTGAGCGTCCTCTGGGCTGGCCGTCTTGCCCGTACCGATCGCCCAGACAGGCTCGTAGGCGATGACGACCTTGTCCATCTGGCGCAGCCCCACATCCGCAAGACCGGTCCGCAGCTGGAGCTCGTTGATCGCGTTGGTCTGCCCGCTCTCGCGCTGCTCGAGCGTCTCGCCGATGCACAGCACACCGGTCAGCCCGCCCTCGAGGGCCGCCCGGACCTTGGCATTGACCAGCTCGTTGCTCTCACCGATGACGTGGCGACGCTCGGAGTGCCCCGCAAGCGCGTGCCCGCAGCCGCAGTCCTTGACCATCGCAACACTGATCTCGCCCGTAAAGGCCCCGTCGGCCTCGAAATACAGATCCTGAGCGCCCGTGGCGATCGAGGTCGGCCTCGAACGCATGATGCTGTTGACCCCGATCAGATACGGCGCCGGCGGAAAGACGACGATGTCGACACTCCCCTGCACCGAACCGCACGCATCGACCACGCCCCGCGCCAGTGCGCTCGACGAGTCCACCGACGTGTTCATCTTCCAGTTGCCACCAACGTACGGCTTGCGGTCAGACACTCTCAACTCCAATCGGTTCGATCGCCCGGTTCACGCACAGGATCGGCTGATAGCGCTGTATACCGTCAGCCCTTGGGTCCGGCTTTGAGGACAGCACCTGTCAGCTCAAACTTCGAGGCGTTCTCACGGAACCTCGCCGCCAGATCTGATGCCTGCTTGTCGTAGGCGTCGCCGTCTGCCCACGTATCGCGCGGGTTGAGCACATCCGTGGGTACACCCGGCACGCTGAGAGGGATGTTGAGCCCAAAGACCGGATCGGGCTGGGTTTCAATGTCCTCAAGCGAGCCGTCGAGAATGGCTGTCACCATCGCGCGGGTGTACTTGAGGCTGAACCGCACGCCCGTGCCGTATGAACCGCCCGTCCAGCCCGTATTGAGGAGCCAGACGTTGGCGCCGTGCTTCTCGATCCGCTCGGCGAGCATCTTGGCGTACTCGACCGGCTGGCGGGGCATGAACGGTCCGCCGAAGCAGGGGCTGAAGTTGGGCTGGGGCTCGGTGACGCCC
>CAXBOF010000213.1:0-4879 GCA_963977205.1 uncultured Phycisphaera sp.
CAACGAGCGCCCTGATATTGCGCTCGGCGACAGTCGATTCAACGAACACCGCCGGGATCTGGCGTGAAACAAGCAGCTCAACCAGCCGCTCGATGTCACGCACGCCCGCTTCCGACTCGGTCGAGATGCCCTGGATGCCCACGACCTCGAGGCCATACCGTCGGCCCATGTAGTTGAACGCGTCGTGAGCGGTGACGAGCACACGCTGGCTCTCGGGGATTGAGCCGAGCGCGTCGGACGCGTACGCGTCGAGCGCATCGAGCCGGCTCTGATATGCAGCGAGCGATGCGTTGAAGTCGTCCTCGCTTTCAGGCTGGATGGTGACGAGCGCCTCAGCAATGCGGTCGGCCGCATGTTTCCACATGCCCACGTCCATCCAGACGTGCGGGTCGGGGTGGCCCTCGAAGCCCTCGGGCATGAGAAGGTCCGACTCGTCGATTTTGTCTGTCACCGCGACGACCACGCGATCTCCACCGGCTGCGCGCACAAGCGTGTCGGTCATGCGCCCCTCAAGCAGCAGCCCCGTGTAGAGCACGAGGTCAGCTTCCATCAGCTTCTGAATATCCGTGCGCGTGGGCGCATAAAGGTGGGGGTCCACTCCCGCACCCATGAGCTGGGCGACCTCGGCGTGATCGCCGGCGATCTCGCGCGCCACGTCGGCGATCATGCCTGTGGTGGCGACGATCCGGGGCTTGTCTTGAGTGTTGACAGCCGGGGCCGACTCCCCCGAGCAGCCGGTGAGCACGAGAGCCAGACCCATGAGGGCCGCGACTGCAGAGCTGAGCGGGTGTGGGTATTGCATAGAGAAACCGTAGCATATGCTACGGATATCGTCAAGCCAGCGGCACACTTTGATTGGCTGAGCCCTGAAGTGCGGGTGTTAGCGGTTCTGTTTGCGGACGAACTCGGCAAAGATACGCAGGGTCTTGGGGCTGACGTGGTGCTCGATGCCCTCGGCGTCGAGCTCGGCTGTGGTCGGGTCGAGCCCGAGAGCCAAAAGAAATCGCACGACCACCTCGTGCCGATCACGCGAGGTCTCGGCCAGTTTGCGCCCAGCGGGGGTGAGCTTGATGGGCTTGTAGGGCTCGGTCACCGCCAATTTGTCGCGGACCAGCCGCCCGACGTTTCGGCTGACCGTCACGTGGCTCACGCCAAAGTGCTTGGCCAGGTCCACAACCCGGCATGAGCCTGCCTCGGCCACGATCGCTGCGATCGCCTCGACGTAGTCCTCGGCCAATTCAGCCGAGTGGGCCTCCCGGACCCGCTCGTGCCTGTCGGCCCCGGCCACGCGGGCCCGGTCGTGCTTTGAAGATCCACCCTGTGGCATGGCTATTTCTCACCTGCTGCGGTGCCGAGTCCAGTCAAGCAGAAAGAAGAGCAAAGAAACAGATAACTTGACATATAGATATAGTATTCGATATCATCTGGTACTTATGGTCTCCCAAACTGCCGAATACGGGCTCCAAGCGGTCCTCTTTCTTGCTCGTAGAGGGGGAGGGCCGGCCGTCGCTCAGGACATCTCCGATGCCACCGGCGTCCCAAAGGGATATCTCCACAAGATCCTCCGGCGGCTGGGCAAGGCGGGCATCCTCGGCTCTCAGCGGGGTGTGGGCGGCGGCTATGTCCTGCTCAAACCCGCCAGCCAGATTTCAGCGCTCGAGGTCATCCGAGCAACAGCGAGCACCGTGCAGACTCAAGCCACCAACGGCAAGGCCGAGGACCCGGTCCACAGAATGATCGAAAGAGCAGCCCATCGCACGGACGAGCTCTTCGAATCAACGAGCGTGCAGGATCTCATCGAGTCCGCGGTCTAAGCGGCCTCACGCTTGGGCAGCTTCTTCTTTTTGGCGTTCTCTCTGATCGCGTTGAGCAGCGGCAGGTTCTCGATCCACCGGCTCAATCCCGACGCCCCGAGTTCGAGCGCTTCGGGCAGGCCCATCGCCTCGGCAAAGACCCAACCCTGTCCGAGATCGCACCCGAGTTCGAGCAGCAGATGCAGCTCTTCCTCGGTCTCAATACCCTCGCACACGGCAGGTACACCCAGGCTCTGCGCCATCTCGATCATGGTCGAGAGAATCGCTTTACGGGTCTGGTCGTCCCGGCCGCTCTGCAGGAAACGCCGATCGATCTTGAGCTGATCGAGCGGGAACTGCTCGATGCAGGAGAACGACGAGTCGCCCGTGCCAAAGTCATCGACCACGGTCTGCACGCCAAGCGCCCGCAGCCCCTTGAGCACGGGCACAACCGCGACCTGGTGCTTGACGCAGATGCTCTCGGTCACCTCAACCTTGATGAGCGAAGGCTCGATGCCGATCTCGGCGAGGATGTCTGCCATCTTCTCAACGAATCGGCCCGAGAGTAACTCACGCTTAGAGTGGTTGACCGAGATCGTGATGGGACGATCTTTGCCAGTCACTTCCCTGAGGAGTTTGGCTGCGGTGCAGGCCTGGCGCAGGACGAACTCACCGATCTGATCGATCAGCCCGAGTTCCTCGGCCATCGGGATGAAGAGATCCGGGTAGACGTTGCCGCGGGCGTGGTGGTTCCAGCGGATGAGCGACTCGAACGAGTGTACTTCGCCCGTGTGCAGGTTGATGATGGGCTGGTAGGCGACCTCGAACTCGCCGTTCTCGACAGCCGCCCGCAGATCGTTCTCGAGCGTGGCCGCCGAGAGCGCCCGTTCACGCAGGCTCTTGTCAAAGACGACATACCGCGCCTTGCCGGCGTCCTTGGCGGCGTACATCGCCATGTCCGCGTCGCGGAGCAGATCTTCGGCCCGTCGGTACCCGCCGTCATCAACGACCAGCCCGACGCTGGCCGTCGAGACCACGGATTGCTCGTTGATCTGGTGGGGTTCGCGGAAGCGTTCGACAAGCAGAGCAGCAAAGTCCAATGCCTCGGCCTCGTCGTTCATGCCCTCGATGAGCACGACGAACTCGTCACCGCCCAAGCGGGCCGCCAGGGATTCCATGCGTGTTTGCGGCCTGCTGCGGAGCGCCTCACGGAGCCGGTCCGAGATGCTGCGGAGCAGCTCGTCGCCCACGTCATGACCCAGGCTGTCGTTGATGACCTTGAACCGGTCGAAGTCGATGTAAAAGAGTGCCAAGCCGCGGCCCGGCTTCATCGCGGCCCGGTGCACAAACTTGGCGAGAGTGGACTTGAGCTGCGTGCGGTTGGCAAGGCCTGTCAGCGGATCCGTGTGCGCCTCGCGACGGAGCGCATCCTCGATCCGGCGGCGGTCGGTGATGTCGGCGATAGTCATCGTCACGCCCGTCGGGAAGGCGACCGCGCGCAGCTCATACCACTGCGTGTGCTTGCCGTCGAATCGGCGCTCGTCCTGGCAGGGCAGGCTGGTCGCCAGCGATTCGCGGGCGATGCCCGAGAGCCACGGGGAGAGGGGGGGCGGGCAGTAGCGTTCGAGCCGTGAACCGACCAGCTTGGAGGCCGGTGCACCAAAGAGCTGCTCGATCGCGCCGTTGACCATGGTGACGGTAAAGACGGTGCCGTTGGGCGAGCGGTCGGCCTTCATGACGAGCTTGGCGCCGAGTGAGCTGCGGAGCATGCTCTCGGTGATGCTGCGCGCGTTGTGCAGGTCGAGCGCTTTGGTCTCGAGGATGCGCCGGATCGGGGCATCGGGGAGCGTGAGCGTGACGGGTCTCCGCCCGTACAGCAAAAGCCCCACGCCAGCGATCGCAAGACCGACGAGTTGGATCAGGCTCGGGTTGGTGACAGCCTGATGCTCAGAGAAAATGATCGATTCGATCGTCGTGGCGCCCGCCGTGTAGGTCAATACCGCAAGCGCGACGAGACCAAGCAGTGTGCCCGGTGTGCGTTTGGCCGGCTCGAACCACGCAGCCATGAACGCGAGCACGAACGCGACCGAGGCGGTCGCAGCGCAGAGTGATGGAACTTCGTTCAGCATGCAGGTGTGCCCGCCTCAGTGTGGATTCATTGAGCTATCGGCAGCCGACACCGGGCCATTCACTCCGATCGGGAGTCAGATCGATGTTCAGAGCATCGCCGAAAGTGGGTAGTGCCAAAAAAGACGACGGCCCACCTGAACAGGGGCCGTCGTGAGGAGTGGAACGGAGCGGAGTCGAACCGCCGACCTACGCATTGCGAACGCGTCGCTCTACCAACTGAGCTACCGCCCCAAGTTTGACGGAGGGATGATAGGCCCGAATCCCGTCAGGACTCAAATAGGTATGCGATGCTGGCGACTACCATCCGGCGACGCCCGGAACCCGGTCTGGAACCCGGGCCAGAATCAGGGAAGGACCGAAAATGCGCGCCGAAACCATGCTCGCCGAGCTCAACAGACTCCGCAAAGACCTCGATGAGGACGGCTCCGATATCGAATGGCTCACGCTTCACCACGCGTTCTGCTTCGTTTCCTACAAAATGGGGGACTTCCAGGCCTACCTGGATGAGCAGGACCAGAAGGGCGCATTCAAGGAATTTGAGGACTAAGTGACAGTCTTCCCCCTCGAATCGGTCCACAATTTCAGTTCGCCCGCCAGAGATTGAAACCGCAAGGGCCATTTTTGCGATACATTGTCTATGGCGGGCGGCAGGCCCGGAAGAACGGCCCGGAGAACCCGGGCACCGGCTCCAGACCGGCCCGCCACGACCGATGCCACGACCCTACCTCAAGGGGGCACCGGGCGATGAGCCCAAGGCGACGGCCATGGGAAAAGAAACCCGGCGGCGACCCGTACAGAGTCGCGTCGGCTGGGATGTTCATCGAGAAGGGAGGTGGTCCAGTGATCAATTGTGACTGTACGAAGGGGCTGCGCCGTTAGCGGCTAGCCGACGGGATGCCGTTGGTGCAGCCCACTCGAAAAGCAGGAAGTTATTTCCTACGGCTGCCGACCCCCAA
>CAXBOF010000214.1:0-4825 GCA_963977205.1 uncultured Phycisphaera sp.
GACCGCTTCGATGGCTCGCGTGCACGCGCAGATCGGCGCGGGTCTGACGATGTCAGCCGCGACCAACCTGCGTGAGACCTTTACCGTCAACCCGACGATGATCACCGCCCGGTATGCGCCCGGGCTCATCCCGCCCGCCAGCCGCCTCCGCGACATGGTGCCCAGGCTCCAGACTCTCGCCGACGGGGCCGGGCTCCGCGCCAGGCAGTCGGCGCTCGTGCTTGCCTACATCGGCTACCAGCTCAACGACGACGCGGTCACCAAGGAAGGCCTCGACCGCCTCGAACTGGAAACCGAGGACCGACTGGCAGCCCTGCTCCGCCTCATCTGGCTCGACAACCAGCCCGTCGGCGAAGCTCTTGAGGACACCCCGCAGATCGAAGGCGGGACCGGCGACGAATGACAGCAGAGAAGCCCTCGATCGTTCAGTTCCTGACCGACGGCTCCCTGCCGAGGCTCTGCGCTGATCTGGGCGCACTGGCCAGCGTGCGCATCACGCTCCACGACGAAGCCGGCTGCGAGATCATCGCCGGCGACGGCGACACGCCCTTTGCGATCGCACAGGATTCCACGCCCGCCTCCGAAGACACGCTCTCTGTCCCGATCGAAGTCGACGAGATGCACATCGGCGAGCTCCGCGTCACCCGCGGCGCACCCGAGCGCCTCATTGCTTGCGTCAGACATTTGGCGACCACCGTGGCCGAGGTCTGCGACCACGACATGGAGTTGCGCCACCGCGTGCGCGAGCTCGAGCTGCTCTATGGCCTGAGCGAGCACCTGGCCCGCGCGACCGATGTGCAGGAGGTGCTGCAGATCGCACTCGACTCGGCCCTGGACGTCCTCGACCTCGATGCCGGCTCGGTCGTGCTCTTCAACGAGAATCGGCAGATCACATCCGACGAGCAGGGCATCGAGCTGATCGCATCCCGCAAGCTCTCCAAAGAATGGCTCGAGGACCCGAGGCCCCTCTCGATCAACCGCCAGTTCGATCGCCGCGCGATCTCTGGCGAGATCGTCACCGTCGAAGATCTCCGGGACGATGACCGCGTCATGGCTCCCGAACGGCTGGCGCACGAGAAGATCGTCGGCTTCGTCACAGTGGGCATCATCTTCCAGAACACACCCATCGGCGCCATCCGCCTTTACGACTTCGAGCCCAGACTCCTAGACAGCTCCGAGCAGCGTCTCGTCCGATCGATCGCCCAGCAGGCGGCCGTCTCGATCGAGCAGGCCAAGCTCCTGCAGCTGCAGGCCCGCGATCGGCGCATCGGGCGCCAGCTCAAGCTGGCAAGCGAGATCCAGCTCCGCATGATGCCCACCACGATGCCCGTCATGCCCGGGCTCGAAATCGCGGGGCGCTACACGCCCTCGCTGGAACTCGGGGGCGACTTCTACGACGTCTTCAAAGTCGGCGTCACCTCCAAGCCAAACCTGGGCCTTGTCATCGGCGACGTCGTGGGCAAGGGCGTGCCCGCGGCCCTGCTCATGGCCAGCGTCCGATCGTCCGTCCGCGCCTACGCACAGGACGTCTACGACATCGACGAGATCGTCAGCCGAACCAACAAGTCCCTCTGCCGCGACACGCTTGAGAGCGAGTTCGTCACACTCTGGTACGGCGTCATCGATCCCGAAACCCTCCACCTGACCTATTGCGGCGCTGGGCACGAGCCGCCCATGATCATCTCTGTCCCACGCGACCGCCCGCCCACCATGGCCGACCTCGTCGAGCTCTCCACCGGCGGCATGGTCATCGGTGTCGACCCCGCCCAGCGCTACCAGCGAGGCCACTTCGATCTGCACCGCGGCGACGTGCTCGTCTGCTACACCGACGGCATGACCGATGTGCAGAACTTCGAAGAAAATCGCTTCGGCAAACGTCGGCTGCAATACGCCATCATCGAAACCCTCGCCGAGGCCCCGACCGCGACGCCCGAAGAGATCATCGAGGGCATCTTCTGGCGCATCCGCCAGTTCGCGGGCCTTTCCAAGCAGCCCGACGACCAGACACTCCTGGTCGTCCGCACCTGATCACGCGCTCTCGAACGTATACCAATCCATCCAGAGCCGCTCGACCCGCCGCGTGTGCTCTTTGGCCGAGTCGCTGTAAAGCTGTTTTCCAAGCTCGTGCGCACGCAGACGCACATCCGTCTGCCGGCGACAAATCTCGGCAGAAAGCTCGGCCTCTTGTGAACCAAGAAACGCGCCAAGTTCGCTCAGGTCATGGTCACTGCCCAGCAGGTCGGAAACGGCTTTGGCCTGCTCATACCGATCGTCGGCCGCCAGTTCCCACGCTTCTCTGAGCAGACGCGTGTGGTACCGGTCGTACTTGATCTGCTTGCGCCACTCGTGGAACGCCTCGACCGAGCGCACGTCATAGGCGGTCTGCATGTCCATCTGCGCGCGGGCGTAGGTCTTGGCAAGCCCGGCGCGCACAACTTTGAAGCCCTCTTTCTTGATCTTCCAGTGGCACGAGCGATCAAGAGCCTGTTCCATTGCGTGTTGAAACGCGTCGAGCGCTTCCTGCACGTCGGCCTTGGCAGCCTCCTGGCTGCGCCTGACGAGTTCGCTGCGGATGGGCGCAAAGCGGGCGGGGTTGATGTCGCTTGAAACGAGCTCGTCGAACGTGTCCAGCATCGCGGCCGCGTCGCGCAGGCCGGCCAAACCCCGGGCCGCGTCGCGGAAGGCGGCGTTCTCCTCGGCGTACCCCGCAAAGGCCGGCCTGACGAGCCGGATCAGCCCGCGGACCTTCTTGCACCTTTTGCGCACAGCGAAGGCCTTCTCGTGCGGCCCGAGCTTGTCGCGCGAAAGTTCATCCAGCGCCCGCTCGATCTGCTCAGAAGCGATCCGCCGAACGCCAAGGTCCACGGGTTCGGTTGCATTCAGGCAGTACGGCACGGGTTCCCTCCGCTTCGAGGATACGAGGGGATGCGTGGCGTGCTGAGGAGCCGAAGTGTCAAGATACTGTGAGCGCAGCGGCAACGCCGGCTCAGTGTCCGGTTCTCTTGTGACAACAGCTATCGAGCGATTCAGGCCGCCGAGGGGCCGTCGTACGAATCTTCTTCGGACCCGAGCAACTCGCGGAACTCATTGAAATTGAGCTGGAGATGGTCGAACTTCTCGTCCACCTGTTCCATCAGTTCGCGTGTGCGCTCGGAGAGCTTGGCCACGGGGACGCTGTCGGCCGGCGACCTGGAACGGTTGCCAGCAGTGCGTCCGGGGACGGACCGGGGAAACGGAATCGGAGCGGGATCTTCTTCCCACGTGCCCCTTAATCGGAATTGGTTCACAGAGAACCTCCTTGCTGCTCCATCTGAGCCAGAACGGCCCATATCTCGGAACAATGAGGCTCATCGGATGAGTCGCGGCCGGGGTTGATGCGTGATCGTCAGAGACTGAACCGAATCCGTGAAAGAAGCCCTGTTTCACGCAACTTCTGCGCTTTGGGAGAGATCGGCAATGTGGTTATCGGGCGTTGGGTTTGGCTTCGACCCGCTGACCGACCTTGGGCTCTGTCCCCGACAGGGCGCGTTTGAGGTTGCCCCGGTGCTTGTAGATCACGATCGCAGCCAGCAGCCCCGTGATCAGGGCCGCGGGCCAGGCCCCGCCAAAGCGATCGGCAGCCAGAAAGACCAGCGCCAGCGTGGTGATCGGCAGGCTCAAAGCTGCAGCACAACTCGAAACACCGACGTACCGCGTCAGTTTCAGCACGATCAGAAAGACCGCAAGCGCGATCCCCCCCGCGATGGAGAGGATCGGGAAGACCGCCAAGAGAGTGCCCAGCCCGGTGGCGACGCCCTTGCCGCCTTTGAAGCCGAGAAACACGCTGAACATGTGCCCGAGGACCGGGGCGATCATCGCGGCGAGCCACCACCAGGTCTCGGTGGGGGTGAGGGCCGCATCTGTGCGCACGAGCCCGTTGATAAGGCCGAAGGCGAGCGTCGGAATGAGACCCTTGAGCATGTCCAGGAAGAAGCAGATGAAGAAGAACTTCTTGCCCAGGACGCGCCCGACGTTGGTGGCCCCGATGTTTTTGGAGCCGTGCTGACGGATGTCGATGCCCTTCGAGCGCGCGATGAGCAGCCCAAACGGGATCGATCCGACGATGTAGCCGGCCAGGATCATCGCGATAAGCACCGCTGGCGACTGCATCAGGTGCCGGTCTGCCGGGCTTTGGGGACGTAACGCTCGCTGAGGGCAGCGATGAGCTTGTCGAACACGCCGTCGGCGTCGCACGTTGCGTCGATGACGAGGTACCGGCCGGGCCAGCGTTTGGCCTGATCGAGGTAGCTCTGGCGGACGCGGGCGCGGAAGTCATCGGGGCGCGCTTCGATGCGATCGGGCTCGGCGTCGCGCCGGCAGGCGGCTGTGGATTCATCGACATCGAACACGACGACGAGGTCGGGGTCGAGCCCGCCTGTTGCAGCGTTGGCAACCTCGAGGATTTCTTTCTCAGAGAGCCCGCCGCCGGCGCCCTGGTAGGCGAGGGTCGAGCTGACAAACCGGTCGGCCAGGACGAGGTGTTTTTGGGCGAGCGCCGGGCGGATGGTCTGTTCGACGAGTTGTGCTCGGCTTGCCATGTAGAGGAGCATCTCGCAGCGGAGGGTCATGTCGCCGTGATCGTGCGCGAGCAGCAGCCTGCGGATCTCTTCGCCGATGCCGGTGCCGCCGGGCTCGCGGACCTCGGTGACCTGCGTGCCGTGGTCGGAGCAGAAGGCGGAGAATCGGGCGAACTGCGTGGATTTGCCCGAGCCGTCGGGCCCCTCGAAGACCACGAGTCGGCCGGCCAGCGCGCTACAGAGTGTCTGGTGGTTCTGCACGGGAGCAG
>CAXBOF010000215.1:0-4825 GCA_963977205.1 uncultured Phycisphaera sp.
GGGCGCAGATGCGGTACGACCTGACGCTCGATCCGGACGGTGTGCGGCAGGCCGGCCCGTCGAAGATGAAAGAGCAGCTCGAAGACGGGATCAGGGCGTGGTTCGAGCGGGATGAGCTCGGCAAGGCGCTCGATGAGATCACGCAGTGCAAGAACGTCGAGGAGGTCGACGCGTATCTCCAGGAGAAGTACAACGGCAACGTGCCGGACTGGCTCGACTGGCTCGATGAGGAAGAGTTCCACCAGGCTTCGCGCGGGCTCGTGGAGACGCGGCTGCGGCCCGAGATGCTGCAGCTCGAGCAGACGGTGCTCCTGGATACGCTGGACCAGTCATGGAAGGACCATCTGTATGCGATGGACCAGCTGCGGGACGGCATCAACTACCAGGCGTTTGCGCAGCAGGACCCGAAAATCGCGTACAAGAAGCAGGGCGCTGAGCTCTTCCGCGAGATGCTGACGGATGTGCAGGAGCGGGTGGCCGAGTACGTGTACAAGGCCCGAATCAATCCGGCTGCGAACATGCCCCAACAGCAGCAGGCACCACGGCCCCAGGCGGTCGGAGCGGGTGCGGGTGGCGGCGGTGGAGGGGGCTTCTTTGGCTCCTCGATCGCTGGGCCCGGCTTTGCCAGTGGTCAGCCAAGACCGGCGGGGAATCCGGCTTCTGGCAACCCAGCGGCTGGCAATCCGCCTGCCGGTGGCGCTGGCGGGGGGGCGAATCCGGGGCCCGCGGGCGGTCAGGCGTGAAAAAGAGGGATCAGCAGGGGCTGGGGCTCGTATCGGAGATGGCGGTATGCTGCCAGTGTCGAGCGTCCCGGATTGGAGATCGAGCCATGCGAAGCCGAGATTGTGTGCAGAGCCGTGCGTTTACGCTGATCGAGCTGTTGGTGGTCATCGGCATCATCGCGGTTTTGATGGGCATCGGGCTGTCGGTGGGTTTTGGAGTGATCAACTCGGGGCGTGGGAACGCGACGACGAACACGATCCAGCTGCTCGAGACGTACGTTTCTGACCTGGATGCTTCGGGCCAGGACCCGAAGTCGTACAAGGCTTACAAGTACGAGGAGTCTGGTCAGACGTACGAGTTCCCGGTGATCGACGGGCGAGCCAGAAGCGATGGCTTCACGAGAGACGTGGCTGCGATCCCGTCGCTGATGCGCTTTATTGCTGCGGGCGATGTTTATCTCGGCGACAGCAGCGAGCGGTGGGGCGGGCTTGATAGCTCGATGCTGCGTGACAACGAGATCGGGACTGTCGGGACGAACGTGCTGCGGGGCGTTGAGCTTGTGGACGCCTGGGACAACCCGATCCGTGTGGTGCACCCGGCGTACGGCGGGTTTGGCGATTATTGGAATCCGACGAACGAGAGCAAAAGCTCGCGTGATATGCTGCGCGCGACGTATCAGAGTGGCGGCTCGCCGACGATTTTGCAGGTCCGGCGTTCGTACCGGCCGTTCGACCCGACTTCAGCCGGGAGTGAAGCGATCGGTGATGCGGACGAGGGGATCTGTCAGGGCGGGCGGGTGTACTTCTACTCGGCCGGCCCGGACGGCGATCCGGGGACGCGGGAAGACAATATCTATGGGTCGGTCAAGCCGAAGTACCCGGCCGAGACCGAGGATTTCGAGTAAGCAGGCGGCCCGGGCGAGGCGACCCCGAGTGGGGGCCTATACTGGGCGGCAGATTCCGGGGTGTAGCGCAGCTTGGTAGCGCGTCTCGTTCGGGACGAGAAGGTCGAAGGTTCAAATCCTTTCACCCCGATTTTGGTTACATCCCTTCGAGAGATCGAGGGGTTTTTTACGGAAAGTATTTATTGGTAACCAGTGAAGTTGAGCGCGATTCCGTTGGTCAATCAACTGAGTTCGAGCGACTTGGAAAGAAAATCATCGGACGTGACCTGGTTGAGAATATTCTCGACCACGGCGCGAGTGAGCTTCGCACCCGTGCCCTGCTCCCTAATGGCCTCGATCGTGGCAAATGCGAGGGTGAGATTCAGGGCGTTGAACTGCACAATGCCCGGATGGCAGTTGCTGTCGTGCAGAATTCGTATATAGTTCAATGCCTTTGTGAGACTGTTCTGTGCGAGTTCGATCAGCTTGGGACGATCGAGCGAGAGCGGGAGATAGCACCTGCCCGCGTGCACGTCATCTGCCGCATCACGGATGATGTTGACGAGTTGAAGACCCTCTCCAAAAGCGGTTGCTTCACTCAGCAGTTCCTTGCGAGGAAGAGTGAGGCCCGAGTCGTGGAGCATGAAGAGCTCTGTGAGCATTTCTCCAACGATCCCCGCGACGATGTAGCAATACTCTCTGAGGTCCTGAGTCGTTCCCTTCGAGAGATCGCGGCCCAGATAATGCGCCATGCCTCGGCATGTCCGTGACAGGTGTGATGCAATCGCAGCCTGTTCGGCCGTGCTGAGAGAGAGATAGTCCTTGACCAACTCTTCGGCGCTTTGAAGCAACTCGGCATATCCGTCATTCGACAAGGAATCTGGGTCAAACGACATCGAATCCAAAGCTTCGCACATCGAGTGCGGTGTTTCTGCGAAGCTGTCGGCGATACTCAGGAGGGCTCTTCGTCGATCCTCGAACGAGCAGGGCAATTCGTCCTCGATCGTGTCGGCAATCCGGAAGAGCAGGTACGCCACGCCTACCGAACGCTGGAGTTCGTCGGGCAGCAATGGGATCGAGAGCGCAAACGTCCGACTCGTCTTTTGTAGGAGCTCTTCGCGAAGGTTCATGAGCCGGCCCCGGCCAGTATTGAATCGACAGAACTATTCTCACGACCGGTGACCTTTATGCCCAGCTCTTTGAGCAGGAGTCCCGCTGTGATCTGGGAGGACAGAAAGATGACCGGCAAGCCCGAGCCCGGGTGTGTCCCGCCGCCGACAAGCCATGCGCCATCCACAAATGGCAACTTGTGCTGGGGCCGCTTGTGCAGCATCTGATCGAGTGAGTGCGACAAGTTGAATGTGGCGCCGAAGTTGATGTTGGACGCCTCCCAGTCATCGGGTGTCAAAATCATCTCCTCACGGATGCGCCCCGACAAATCGACGCTCAGCAGTTTGCGCATGCGATCGAGGAGCCGTTGGCGGCACACGGGGGTTTGCGCCTTCCAGTCGATCGCTGCCCTCGTATTCGGTGTCGGCATCAGCACATAGAGAGAACTGCACCCCTCGGGAGCAAGCGTCGGATCGGTCACACTCGGGTTGCAGACGTAGAGGCTCGGGTCATCGGTGAGCGAGCCTCCCCAGCCCTCACGTCTGCCGATGTCTTCGAGGTTGCCACGGTAATCGGGAGCCGTGCGGATTGTGTGATGAGGCAAATCCACGCGACCTTCAACGCCCAGGTACATCATGAAGGTCGAGCAGGAGTACTTTTTCTTGTCGAGCGACGCGTCGGTCACTTTGCCCCGCACCGACTCCGAGAAGAGGTTCTTTATCGCCCACGTCGCATCGGCATTGATGACCGCGTGGTTGCAGGGTTCAAATCCTGAGTCGAGTTCGAGACCGGTGACGCGGCCTCGTTCGGTGCGCACACCGCGGACCTCGGTGCCCGTCCGAATCTTGCCGCCCAGTTCAATGAAGACCTTGGCGAGCGCCTTCATCAAGGCGTTGCAACCTCCGATAGGGTGCCACACGCCGTACTCGTACTCAATAAACGGCAGGATCGTAAACAGGCTCGGGCAATCGTACGGGCTCATGCCCAGGTACTTGCTCTGGAAGCCCACGGCGACTTTGCTCGCCGGGTGTTTGAAGTATTTCGAGCTGAGCGAGTCGACTGTCTCGGTGGGTTTGAGAACAGGTAACACTTTGGCTGCGTCAGCGCGGATCAGGTCAACGAACGAGCGGATCGGTCTCCGGAGGATCGGCTCTGCTGCGTTGAGCTTTCGCCTGTTGTGCGCGATGAACGTTTGGAACGCTTTGCCATCGTCCGGGTGCAGTTCGCCCAATTGTGCCGACATGAGGTCCAGATTCTGCGTCGCATCAACCGTGATATCCGGGCCGCCTTGCTGACCGATCAGCAGGCGGTACATCGGGTCGAGCCGACGCAGATCGACGTAATCGTTGAGGTCCTTGCCGACCGCTTGAAAGATCTCCTGGAGCACATAAGGCATCAGGAAGAAAGTCGGGCCTTTGTCGAATGCAAAGTCGCCAAGCGTGATTCGGCTTGTTCGCCCCCCGATATCGGGCTGGGCCTCGTAGATTGTGACGTCGAGACCCTCACCAGCGAGCAGCACAGCAGTCGCAAGCCCGCCCGGGCCGGCACCGATCACGGAGATTTTTTGAGGTCTCATCGTTAAAGGCTCCGGCTCGTGCTGCGATGACACAGTCTTTTGGGCAGATTCGAGTGCCTGATGGCCACAGATTCATTGCGGACTCGCGAATCTGCACATCGTCCGAAATCGAATATACTACCTGATGTTGCCAACACGAGACGACTTGAATTGGATCCGGAATTGGCGCCGATCCATTGTCCGGGATCTCTCCCGGTTGGTGGCCATCTGCGCCGATGAGCACGACCGCCCGCCATTTGAGATCCTTATGTCCGATCTCGTTCCACTTCTGGACGCCTGCAAGTGGCACGAACGGTTCGCCCGCAAAGTGCTTCGCGACGCACGCGTAGGTCATGGCGGACTCTGGCGTCTGGGCCAGCGCCACACCCTTTGTCGAGCGCCCATCGGGCATGTCGCCATCATCGCGACCTGGAATTACCCGTATCAGTTGCTTGGTATCCAGTTATTGCAGGCGATCGCGGCAGGCAATCGCGTGACGGTCAAGCCAAGTGAGCGTGCAGGGCGATGTCAGCAGGCGCTGCTCGAGCTCGCGC
>CAXBOF010000216.1:0-4816 GCA_963977205.1 uncultured Phycisphaera sp.
CGCAGCTGCTCTTCAAGCTCGACACGACGACCGCCCGGCAGTCGGGCGTGCTCGATGCGATTGCCAAGGTGACCAAAGAACGCGAAGACCGTGAAGCCGCCGAGCAGCCCTCCGAGCACACCAACGATCAAACCGACGACGTGAACCAAACGCAATCGACCAACGAGGAATCCGCCGCCGATGAGCGCTGACCCAGCCGCCAATCTGCAGGCTCTGCTCGAGCGCATCGCCATCCCGGCCGAGGACTTCGCAACACGCCCCGAGTTCGAGCTCTCGCCGGGCGAGACGATGGCCGACCCGGTCTGCCAGGAACTCGTTTGGGCGTATCTCCTCTGGGAGGCGGGCGACAAGCGCGCCAGAGCCCTGGCCGGCAAGCTGTGCGAGGCGTTCGTCGATCTCAACGAGTTCCGCGTCTGCCTTCCCTCCGAGCTCGCGTCCTTCTTCGGGAACACCTACCCCAAGGCCGCCGAACGCGCCGACCGGATGCGCGCCACCCTCAACGACATCTACAACCGCCAGCACACCGTCACGCTCGAATCGCTGGGCGAGATGAACAAACGCGACGCACGCGCCTATCTCGACTCGCTCGAAGGCATCCCCCCCTACGTCGCCGCCAGGACGTTCCTCATCGGGCTCGGCGGCCACGCCTTCCCGCTCGACGAGCGCCTGATGAAAATCCTGACGAGCGAAGACGCCCTGGCCGAGGCCGGCGACGTCACGACCGCATCCAACTGGCTCGAACGCCAGGTCCGCTCGGGCGACGCGGCCCCGGCCCTGTACGCCCTCGAGGCCTACGCCGCAAGCACCGCATCGAGTCCGACGAAGAGTAAGTCAGCGGCAAAGAAGACCACCAAAAAATCCAGCTCGGGCAAGACTCGCTCCCGCAAGAGTTCGAAGAGCTGAACAAGACCCCGCACCGAAAGCATCGGAGAAATCACCCATGGCCGGTCACAGCAAATGGGCCAACATCAAGCACCACAAGGCCCGCGTGGACGCCAAGCGTTCCAAGGTCTGGTCCAAGTGTTCCAAGGCGCTCATGGCCGCCGCTCGCTCCGGCGGACCCGATCCCGACATGAACCTCTCGCTCCGCTACGCGATCGACGAGGCCAAGTACGCCAACATGCCCAAGGACACCATCCAGCGCGCCATCCAGAAAGGCGCCGGCGCTGGCACGGGCGACAACTTCGAGAACGTCACCTACGAGGGCTACGGCCCGGCGGGCACCGCCATCATCGTCGATGCGCTCACCGACAACCGCACCCGCACCGTCACCGACATCCGCACCATCTTCAAACGCGGCGGCGGCTCGATGGGCAACTCGGGCTCGGTCGGCTATCTCTTCAGCACCAAGGGCCGCATCATCATCGACGCCTCCAAGGTCAGCGAAGAGCAGATCATGGACCTTGCCATCGAAGCCGGCGCCGAGGACGTGCAGGCCCCCGAGCCCGACGGCGACGAGGAGGGCTACTGGACCGTCCTCACCGAGGCCACCGAGTTCCAGCAGGTCAAAGCCGCCATCGAAGAAGCAGGCATGGAGATTACCGAAGCCCAGATCGCCAAGATCCCCGCCGACACCATCGCCGTCGCCGGCGAGGACGCCAAGAAGGTGTACAACCTCCTCGAAGCGCTCGAAGACAACGACGATGTACAGGCCGTGGCGACCAACGCCGACATCGACCCTTCTGCCCTCGACTAAACCTTTGAAATGAGCCGCGGGCGTGAGCACGCGGAATCGCTCCAGCCAGTTACGACATCATGCCCGACGCCGGGTCCGCCTGCGCCCAAGCCGCAAGCGCCGCCCCGATCGTCCGCTTGGGCTCGATCGATTTGGACAGATCCAGAACCGCTGCGCAGGGCTCCGTTCTGACCGCCATCGCGCCGATCACCGAGAGCAGATCGATCCGCCGCTCAACCCTCGGGCCGCCCCATCGCACCTGCGCCGTGGCCGCAGAAGCCACCGCCCCCACCGCATCCACGCCCGCCTCGGCCAGCGCATCAAGATCCACCGCTCGCCCGAGTCCCGCGTGCCCGTCCTTCAGGCACGCGACCGAAACGCCGAGCCGATCCGCTGCCGAAGCGATCTCTCGCACCACACCGTCGGCCGGCTCGTCGGGCAGGTCGAACGTCACCACCGCGCCCGAACCGATCTGAAGCGTCGAGAGTTCGCTGGCAAGTTCGATCGCGCCAACAATGGCAGCAACCGCGCGGTCCGAATGCTCGCGCGAGGCCAGATGAGCCGTGGGCACAAAGACATCGACGCCTTTCCATTCCAGCTCGGACCGCCTGATCGCCGCAGCCAGATCCCGCCGCGCGCTCCGCCCGAGGTCCCGTGGCCGGATCTCCGGGTGGACCGCGTCCAGCACCACCGCGCGGGCACCCGCACCCGAGAACCAGTCCAGGAGCCCCCTGGCCGAGTTGGCCGGCGCGTGCGCATGACCGGCAAGCCCCCGCATCGAGCAGGCCAGCGCCCCCGCATTGGTTCCAAGGATCGAATCCGTCATGACAAGTTGTATCCCCGCCCGACTCGCAGCCGGGCACGTCGCCTCGCGCATCTTTCTCGTCGCCGACGCCGTGGCCCTTGGATGCCTCATCGTCTCGGGTCTGACGCTCGGCCTGATCGTCGCCTCGAAAGAACCCTGGCGCCGCCCTTGGGCCACAGCCGTGCGCCTGATCGCGTTCTTTGCAGCCCTCTCGCTGCTGACATACTCGTTCTTCTTTCTCGGCCCGCGCATGAACACAAACATGCGCCAGTACTGGGACGCCGCCCTTGCGGGCCAGAACGACAGCGCACTTCAGTATCAGGCCGCCTTCGACAAGGACCACCCAACCGCGAGCAACGTTATGGTCGCCTCGTTCTGCTGCGTCACGTTGCTCATGATCTCGGGTGCCTTCGCCGCCGCAGGACAAGCACCGGCCCCGTCTTCCAGCGAAACTCCCGCATCCCGCTCCAATCTTGAGCAGCCCACACTCTCGCGCAAGGGTCGGCTGTCATGAGCAAGAAGCCCGCCAAGAGCACAACCAATCGCACCACCAAGAAAGCGACGAAGAAAGCGGCAAAGAAGTCGCCTACCTCAGTCAAACTCCCACAGGTCGACCCCGCCGACAAACGCCGCGCCAAACGCATCCGCGATGCGCTTGCAAAGCACTACCCCGATGCGCACTGCGAGCTCGACTACACAGCGCCGCACGAGCTTCTGATCGCCACGATCCTCTCGGCCCAGTGCACCGATGTCGCCGTCAACAAAGCCACGCCCGCGCTGTTCAAGAAGTTCCCATCACCGGCCGACTACGCCAAGTCCACGCCCGAGGCGATCGAGCCCTACGTCAAAACGCTCGGCTTCTACCGCAACAAGGCCAAGTCCGTGCACGCCGCGATGTCCGCGGTCGAGAGCGAATTCGATGGCAATATCCCCGAAACCATGGAAGAACTGCTCACACTGCGGGGCGTCGCCCGCAAGACCGCAAACGTCGTCCTCTCCAACGCATTCAACATCAACCTCGGCTTCGTCGTCGACACGCACGTCATGCGTCTCTCCCGGCGACTCGGGCTCATCGATGAAGCAGAGGAAGGCGACCCCGTCAAGATCGAGCGCAAGCTGATGGTCCTCTTTGCGCAGGAGGACTGGGGTTTGCTCTCGCACCTGATGATCTTCCACGGCCGCCGCGCGTGCAAAGCGCGCATGCCCGCGTGCGCCGATCACCAGATCTGCAAGAAGTTTGGGCAGAACTGCGAGCTCTGCCGGGATTGAATCCGCTTATTCTTTGCGGAAGCCCGACAGGTCCGCGTCCTCGATGCCCTCGGGGCGCTCGAGCTCGGGGAAGTCGATGCCCGTCTCGATCGAGTTCATGACGATCTCGAACATCGTGTTGCCCATCGCCTCGCGGATATTCTTGGCGTAGAGCACGCCCGCGCCAAAATCGGTGTAGTCCTCGTACGACCTGCGGTACTCGACCTGCTGGCCCTGTATATTCCGAACGCCGGCAACACCGATGATCAAACCGGTTTCATCGTCGAACGCGAGAACCTCTTGCCGCCCCGAGAAGTGCTCCACCTGCACGAGGTAGATCTGCTTGCCGTTGGCATCCTGCTGGTTGATGGTCTTGTAGCTCTTGTAGTGGTTGGCGTAATCGGCTTCGGTGTAGAACCGCGCACCGACCGCGAATCGCTCGAGTTCTTCGGGTTCCATCGCGACCGGGGCCTTGCCCTGCTCAATGGTCCAGCCCGCCTCGCCGTCGAAATACTTTTTCGTCGTCGAAACACCAGGGAAGATGATCTCCTGGATCAGGTGATCCGGGGCCTCGGCGTACACGCGCAGGATTCCGGTCTGCACCGGGTCTTCGTTGCCGCCCTGATAGAACTTGAGCGTTGCCGCGAAACTCCGGGTCTTGATGGCAAAGACTTTTTCTTTGCCCCCGATCGCCTCGATGTGGCGATCAAAGAGCGACTCGGCGCTGGGCAGTTCCTGCTCCTGATCCGCAGCCGCGGGCTCAGCGGGGGCATCGTCCTGCGCCATCGCCGCCTGGCCGGTCATCGCAACGCCAAGCAGCAGAGCCTGGCCGATCGTGGTCCACTTCTTCACGGGATTCCTCCGGCACTTGCGTGTCTTGGGGATTAACGGGCTCGCCGCGATTCGAACGCGGAACCTTCGGCTTCGGAGGCCGACGCTCTATCCAGTTGAGCTACGAGCCCTGCGCAACCGGGGTTCGCCCGGCACCTGCCCGCGATCGTACGATCGCCGCACCCCTCAGGCAATGAACCACCTCAGGGAGCCCAAAGCAGCGTCCAGATCGGAGCCCAGACGTGTCCATCCCAACA
>CAXBOF010000217.1:0-4774 GCA_963977205.1 uncultured Phycisphaera sp.
TTATGCCCAGCGAGAATGGGCGCATCTGGCGCAGGAGGGCAGATGTTGAAAAGACGGCCCCCGGGCGTGATGTAGGTGGAGAGATCGGCGCGGAGCAGTTTGGCAAGCTCGGCGGCGGACATGTTGTGATACCCGGCGATGACATCGAGCATGTCGGCGTGCTGAATGAGTGCCGCTCTGCCGTTGAGTGAGCCGGGCGGGATGCTGCTATCCGATGGTGCGGGAGCAAATGTCTGCTGGCCCGACGAGGCACCAGAAAGCACGGCCCCTGCGCTGAGCGTAAGAACGAAACAGATTCGGTTCATGGAGATGGTTCTCTCTTTGATTCTTTCATTCCAAGTTTACGGGCAGCCTGCGTTATAGTTGGCAACCCAGGCGCTGAAGTCGGCCGGGCTGCAAGTCTCGTCTGCGTTCTGATCGCATGCGGGGTCCTGAGCGTTGAAGGCGGCGACCCAGGCGCTGAAGTCGGCGGGGCTCAGGACGCCGTCGTCGTTCACGTCGGCAACGCATGTTTCGTCCTGTGTGCAGCCGAAGCTCTCGAAGAGAATATCGTCGACAGCGCACTCCAGGATGTCGCCCGGGTCGTTGTCGGCTGCGATAAACCGCACTTGGAACTGCGAAGCGGGACCGAACTCGGAGCCGATGTCGATTGAATCGGTGCGCCAATTCGTATCGGGTGTGTAATTGCGGGCAGTGACCCACGACGAGCCGCCATTGAGTGATACTTCAACACGGAAGAAGTCTTCGGATCCGATGGTGTTCTCGTCGTCATTCATCCAGTAGGCGTAGCTGACAATGCCGCCGGTTGTGAAGTCGAACTCGGGGCTGGTGAGTATGGTTTCGCCACCATCGACGTCGGAATTGGGTTCGCCGTCGATGAGTCCAGTCTGCCAGCATTGGCCTGAGCCGTCGTAGTCGGCGGGCGGGTCGGAGCGGCCGTTGTCCTGCGGGATGTCGCGGAGCCAGTGGCCCGCGGTGGCGTTGCCAGAGACGGTCCAGCCGATGTCTGATTCGCCGTTGTCGGCAACGGAGACGCCTTCGCCGATGGTGGCCTGGTAGGTGCCGTTGATCGGGTTTGTGACCGTGCCCGCGATCTGTCCTTCTGCGGAGAGCCAGTAGGTGGGGTCGTCGCCGCAATCGAACTCGGGGAGTGTGCCGGTGTAGAGGCCGTCGACTCCTCCGGTGAGTGTGATTGCTGTTGGATTCGCGTCGCCCGAGCGTTGGTAGTTGAGCATCGGCGAGCCGATGAGCGTGTCGCCGTTTTCTGTGATCTGGACAGAGACGGGTGTGGCGGTATCGGGCGCGATGATGCTGGGCAGCGGCTGAGCGAACGCGAGTTCGAGGAGAAGGATGGACTGGGAGAAATCGAGGCTGTAAGTGCCGGTCGAGCCGTAGTTCGAAACGGGTCCGTCGTTGACAGTTTGAAATCCGCCCTCGATGACGACGGTGTAGTTACCCAGCGGCAGGTTGGTGTAGGTTTTCGAAGCGTTGTATGTGCCATCCGAGTCGAACTGATCGACGAGTGTGAGCGGCGAGTCGAGGAAGAGATTCCACCGGATATCAAGGTTTGTCCCGACGTCAACGGTGCGGGCGTCGATGGTGACGTCGCCGCCGAACGCGGTGAAGCTGAATGCGTCGATGTCGGCGTTGGATTGGATGATGCCCTCAATGTGATCGCCCGACGAGATGGGGTGGCCGCCATAGAGGACGTCGGGATAATCGTCGACGATGAAATCCACATCATTGATTGAATTGGCGATGATGGTCGTGTCTCTCTGAATGGTCTGGGTTGCCCCAGGGTAATCGCCATTCGACCACTGGACGAGCTGACGACCAAAGGGTGCGCCCATGATCGGTCCCCACGAGGGCGTGCCGCCAGACGAGCCGGGGTGGTATGGTGAGCCGTTGAGCCCGTCGTGCTGGAGGGCGAGTGTGTGGCCGGCCTCGTGGCTAGCGGACATCGGTCCGGCGCCGAGACCTTTATTGAAAACAAAGCAGGGCGTGTCGCTGGTGCTGCGGAAGGTGCTGAGCAGCGCGACACCGCCGGTGCCCTCACCGAACCCGTTGGTGTATTGGGACATGACGACGCGTATGCCAAAGACCGTGTCGTCGGCGTTGTTTTTGACGAGGGCCGCGGTGCCGGGATCTTTCGTGGTGACGTTGATGTCGTACTGAACAAAATCCTCGGCGACTTCCAGCCAGTGTCCGATGATCTCTTCTTTTTCTGCGTCGGTAAAGACACCGGTGTTTCCGTTGCGGTCCCAGGCGGGGAAGTTAATGTTGTGGCCCCACTGGTTGCCGGACGACTGATGCCCGTCGAAATCGAGGTAGATTGTTTTGACCGAGCCGGGCCTGGATTCGAGGTTGAGGAAGTCGTCGAGGGGGATGCCTCCCCGCGCAAGCGTGCGGTTGGCTGCTGGTGTTGCGTTCTGGATTTCAGGAGGCGCTGCAGGGCAGACGTACATGACGTTGCCGCTGGGTGTGATGTAGGCCGTAAGATCGGTCGCCAGGATCGAAGCGAGTTCTTCTGGCGCGAGGCCGTGCTGGGCTGCGATGTCATCAAGCCGATCACCGAGTTCGCGCACCGCTGATGGGCCGTTCAGCGAGCCTTCGGGTACGGTTTGTACCGGCTGTGCTGCAGTGATGCTTGTGATTGCCAAACCGGCGATAACCGCCGGGATCCCCCGCTTATTGATCCTGGTCATCTTGAACAAATCTCCTGGTTCTGGAAGAGGCGCAGCCCCAGTTACGGAGCTGCGCCCGAGTGGTTTCAACAAATCCTTTCGACAGCCTGCATATTACGGGCAGCCGGCGTTGTAGTTGGCAACCCAGGCACTGAAGTCGGCGGGTGAGCAGATCCCGTCGTCGTTCTGGTCGCACTCGGGGGCCTGCGCGTTGAACGCGGCGACCCAGGCGCTGAAGTCGGCAGGGCTCACGATGCCGTCGCCGTTGGTGTCGGCCAGGCAGTCGTCCGACTCGCACACCACCGAGCCCGAGTAGAACTCGATCGGGTTCTCGGGCGAGTACACCTCGGGCCCGTCGAGCAGCCCGACGACGAAGTTGAAGACGACGCCGTCGTCGCACGCGCCGGCTGGGATGCTGGCGGTATAGTTGTCGCCGCCGGCCGGGGTGAGCGAGACCTGGGTGGTCGGGAAGGGCACCCCGACGCCGTAGATCATTATCAGATTCGATGGGTCCAGCGTGAATGTGCCGGGGTCGATGTTGACCAAGACCTCGGTCGGGGCCGTGTCGCTGAAATCGGTGGGGAGGCCGCTCGGGAACGTGATCGAAACGGGCTCAGGCGGCAAAATCACGCTGACATCCACTGTGTAGCGTCCGAACGAGCCGTAGTCCGAGGCCGGACCATTGGTTTTCGTCTGGTATGTGCCGTCGATCACGATTGTGTACGTGCCCGCCGCGAGGGGGTAGGTTTGTTCAGCATCAGAGGTGCCTAGTGGATCGTGTGTGTCCATGAGCGACACCGGAGAATTGCTGTAGAGCTGGAAAGTGAGGTCCGCATTCGGGCCTTGATCAACGTTTTTGACAGAGATGTTCACGTCTCCGTCCGGAACTGTAAACGTAAGCGCGTCGACATCGGTGCGTGAATTCAGCATGCCCGTCGCTTGGTTGGCGATATCGAACACCGTGCCCGTCAGGAACGAGTCCGAGTGGTCGTCTGCGTAGGTACCGATGCCGTTGGAGCTATTCGTGATAATGAATGTGTCGTTCTGAGATGTGGTGCGTCCGGGGTAGTCGCCGTTGGACCACTGCACAAGTTGACGGCCGAATGGCGCGCCCATGATCGGACCCCAACTCGGGTTTCCGCCCGACGAACCCGGATGGTAACTCTGGCCGTTGAGCCCGTCGTGGGAGAGTCCGAGCGTGTGACCAACCTCGTGGCTGACGGTCATCGGGCCGGCGCCAAGGCCCTTGTTGAACGCGAAGCAGGGTGTGTCAGCGCTGTTGTCAAACGAGTTCAGGAATGCAACACCGCCGATGCCGTTGCCAAAGCCGCTGGTGGCCTGAGTCATGACGCAACGAACGCCGTAGTTCTGATCACCGCCGCTGGTCCTGCGAAGGGCCGCGGTTCCGGGATCTTTGGTAGTGACGTTCACGTCATACGGCGCAAAGTCTTCCACAACCTCGCGCCAGTGCTGGATAATGTCCGACTTCTCCTGGTCGGTAAACGTGCCGGTGCCGCCAGCGGTGTTGTACGCGGGGAAATTGATGTTGTGGCCCCAACCATCGTTGACCGATTGGTGGCCATCAAAGTCCATGTAAATCGTCTTACTGGCGCCGGGATTCGACTCGAGATTCAAGAAATCCTCAAGAGGAATGTCAGGATCAGCAGCGATCGCGGGGCCATCGCCCTGGTCATCGCCGTTGTCGCCCTGATCCGGTGCCAGAGGGCAAGCCGCGATCATGCGAAAATCGGGCGTGATGTAGATCGAGCGGTCATTGCGAAGAATGCTCGCGAGCTCCGCCGGCGTGAGGTGATACTCGGCGGCGTACGCGTCGATGCGATCTGCAATCTTCTCGAGCGCAGCCATTCCCGTCACGGAACCCGCGGGAACCGTGCTGGCGACTGTTTCGGTCGAAGGTGCGAGAACCTGGCCGGATGCCGAGGCACCCATCGCCAGCCCCGCGAGCAGGAAAATGGTCTTGGTCTTCTGTGTCACGATCCGAATCCTCTCTAATACGTTCCTCTGGAACTCCCGGAGACAGCCACAGGCGCAGCCTCGGAAACAACCGAAAGCGCAGACGCCGGTGCGGA
>CAXBOF010000218.1:0-4761 GCA_963977205.1 uncultured Phycisphaera sp.
CTGAAGCGACTGCTCGAGGATATCGAGCTGGGCAAAGTTGATGTGGTCGTGATCTACAAGCTCGACCGCCTTACCAGATCGATCCGGGACTTTGGGCGGATCATGGAAACATTCGAGGCGCAGGGTGTGGCGGTGGCAGCGGTCTCGCAGCCGATCAACACGGGCGATTCGATGGGCCGGCTCATGGTCCATGTCCTAATGAGCTTCGCACAGTTCGAGCGTGAACTGGCAAGCGAGCGGACGCGCGACAAGATTGCAGCGACTCGAAAGAAGGGCATCTGGACCGGCGGGCGGCCCGTGCTCGGGTACGACTTCATCGATTCGAAGTTGGTCGTGAACCCGGTCGAGTCCAGGCAGGTCCGCCAGATCTTCGGCTGGTACATTGAGTGCCAATCCCTGCGGAAACTTCTGGCCCGGCTCGAGGATGAGGGCATCACCAACAAGAAGTGGACGACGGCGGCCGGAGATGAGACGGGCGGGAACGCGTTCTCTCTCAACACCCTCTCAAACCTGCTGTCGAATTGTCTGTACATCGGGCGCGTGCCGTACAAGGACACGTCTTACGACGGGCAGCACGACGCAATCGTCGACCCGGCGGTCTATCAGCGCGTGCAGGAGATCCTCCAAGAGAACCGCTCGTGCGGGTCGAGCATGAAGCAAAACAGGTATGGCGGTTTGCTCAAGGGCGTGCTGACCTGCGGGGGATGTGGTTGCCCGATGGTGCATACCTCGACGTCGAAGGTTGCGCCGGGCGGGACCGACACGAGGATCGTGTACCGCTACTACACGTGCCGTTCGCCGGTCTTGATCGGCAAGCGCAAATGCAAGGCGGGAACGATCCCGGCCGACGAGATCGAATCCTTCGTGGTCGAGCGGGTCCGCGATGAGCTTTCAAAGCTGGATGTTGCCGGGTTGGTCTTCGAGCGTCTCCGGAGCGAGGGAGAGGCTCGAGTGCGAGACTTCGAGGCGCTCTTGGCTGCGGCCACCGCAGAACTGAAGGACGCCGAAGCGAAACACGAGATCGTCGTGGCTAGTGAGTTCGCCGAACGGGTCAGCATGATTAGTCGGGATCTCAGCGAGGCACGCGATGCGCTTCCGACACGTGAGAGCATCGAGTCGGGGCTCGCTGAGTTCGATGGGCTATGGCGAAATCTCAACCCGACGGAGCGGTCGATGCTGATCTCTCAGGTCGTTCGCACCGTGCGGTTCGACGCGGATGCGGGTGAGGTCGCGATTGAGTGGTGCGAAGAGGAAGACGAAGAGGTGGCTGCATGAGCAAGACACAGACATATCAGATCCACTTGGCCAAGTCCGAGCACGGGCAAGTCATGCTCAAAGAAGGTGCTGCACCGCCAAAGCCGCAGGCCAAGCGTGTGCCCGCACGCACTGCCCGTCTGCTCGCACTGGCCTATCGCATCGATGGGCTCGTGCGTGACGGCAAGATGACCGACTACGCGGAGGTGGCGCTCGTAGCTGGGCTGACTCGCGCCCGGATCAGTCAGATCACGGATCTCATGTTCTTGGCACCGACTATCCAAGAGCGAGTCTTGCGAGAGACCAAACCCGAATGCGGTCGCGAACGCTTCGGGGAACGGCACCTCCGAGAGATCATCCGTGACCACGACTGGGACCGACAGATCAAGGCCTTCGAGAAACTCCTCAACGTCAACTGATACCTCCAACTACATCTCCTTCAACGACAAGGACTCTCCATGCACAGCGAACCATCAGACAACGGTGTTCTTACTCCCAGCCCATCCGGTTCAAAGCCGCCCAGGACCGAACCGGTCCCCTCACATATCCCCTTGGCACTCCGCGAACGGCCGCAGTGGGTGTGCTGGGAATACCAGCTGCGCCGTGACAAATGGACAAAGGTGCCGATAGAGGCCAAGACCGGGAAGGCAGCGAGTTCGACCGATCCGTCGACGTGGACGGATTTCGATACGGCGTTCGCCTCATTCAAGCGGGACAAGCGGCTCGCAGGGATCGGGTACGTGTTCGCGGCTGGGGATCCGTACGCGGGCGTAGATCTTGATGACTGCATCAACACCGACGGTGTGCTGAGCAGGCAGGCAGCCTTGATATTCGAATCGCTGGGATCTTACACAGAGGTGTCGCCGCGCAAGCACGGGATCAAGGTCTTCGTCCGTGCAACACTGGAGGACCTGGACTCAACTCGGAGGAGGTTTAAGACCATCGATGGCCTCCCGCTTGCGGGTCTCAGGGAGATCGAGGTCTACGACCGGGCGCGGTTCTTCACGGTGACCGGCGAACGTTTCGGCGGAGCGCCCGATGCGATCAACGACGCACAGTCCGCTCTCAAGCGACTGCATGAGCGGCTCTCGATGCCGAAATCGAATGAGGGCCGATGGGAGCGGGCTGCGCCGAAGTCGGGACCGGGACGAGCAGGCGAGTGGCGGGAGACGGGTACGAGATTGGACGACCGCCAACTGATCGAACGGGCTACATCGGCGGCTAACGGAGAACGGTTCCGATCGCTCATGGACGGAGATCTCTCGCGATACGGCGGGGACGCCAGCGCTGCGGATATGGCCTTGTGCAACATGCTCGCGTTCTGGTGCGGGCGGGACGCAGCGCAGATGGACCGGGTCTTCCGCTCTTCGAAGCTGATGCGGGACAAATGGGACGAGCGTCGGGGCGGCCAGACGTACGGGGAGATGACGATCGCCCGAGCTATCGAGGGCTGCAATGAGGTGTACTCCCCGCAGTCATCGACCAGACGTATCCCCGACCAGATGCAGACGAATTCCATAGAGACGGACAAAGACAGGTTGGTGCCGCTCGGGCATCTTGATCCTGAGTCGAAACGATTGGTGCTGTCGCCCAGAATGACGCTCCCGACGGCGGAGGCGTTCGTGAGGGAGTTTCACAGCCATCCAGACAGGCGGACACTCGTTGCGCACGGCGGAGTGCTACTGGAATGCCGGGAGAACCGCTCCCAGCCGCTCGAAGAGGCGAGCATGAAGAACCGTCTGCAGCCTTGGCTGCACAGGGCGCTCCGATACGTCTTCGACAAGAAATCGGGGACTTGCGAGCTTCGGGACTTCGAGTCGAATCCGACAACCGTGAAGCAGGCACTCGAGACGATCGTGTCGCACGTGCATTTGGCTGCGAGCACAACCCCGCCGTCGTGGCTGGTCGACGATTCGGGACTGCCGCCCGCGATCGAGCTTCTTCCATGCAAGACGTTGAGCCTGCACATCCCGACCGGCGAAGTGATGAGTGCAACCCCGAATCTGTTCACGACGAATGCGCTCGACTTCGATTACGACGCCGATCCCGAGCCGCCCGAGCGGTGGATCAAATTCCTCGAGCAGCTCTTCGGTGACGACCTCGAATCGGTTGGGATGCTCCAGGAATGGATGGGCTACTGCCTGACAGCGGACACGAGCCAGCAGAAGATGCTGCTCGTCGTGGGGCCCCGCCGATCGGGCAAGGGTACTCTGGCGCGCGTTGTCACGCGGCTCGTCGGTGCGGGCAACGTCGTGGGCCCGACGACCGGGAGTCTGGCGACGCAGTTCGGTCTCCAGCCTCTGATAGGCAAGTCGTTGGCGATCGTGAGTGACGCGAGGTTCAGCGGCGATGGCGTCGCAACCGTCGTGGAGCGGCTGCTGTGTATCTCGGGCGAAGACACGCTGACGATCGATCGGAAGTACCTGGGATCTGTCAGCACGAAGCTGCCGACGAGGTTCATGTTCCTGACGAATGAGCTGCCGAGACTGAGCGACGCGAGCAACGCGCTGGCGGGTCGCTTCCTCGTGCTCAAGCTTCAGACCAGCTTCTACGGCCAGGAGGACACCACGCTCTCTCAGACGCTGCTAGACGAGCTTCCGGGCATCCTGAAGTGGTCGCTCGACGGGTGGCGGCGACTCCACGAGCGGGGAAAGTTTCTCCAGCCGCAGAGCGGGACCGATGCGATCCAGGACATGGAGGATCTGGCGTCGCCGGTCGGAGCCTTTGCCAGGGAGCAATGCATCGTCGGTCCGGGCCACCGGGTGATCATCGAAGATCTTTATATGTGCTATCGCCAGTGGTGCGAGCAAGAAGGCAGGAACCACGCATTGACCAAGCCGTCATTCGGGAAGGATCTGATCGCCGCCTTCCCGGGTGTTCAGCGGAAGCGAGGGACGAACCAAGTGTCCTTCTACGAGGGCATCGCGCTGTTGCCACTCACAGAAGGGGTCTCGTAAGAGCTACTGTCGCGCACTGTCGTGACAGTTAGCATTGTTTTGAAACGCAAGAATGAAGGAAGAGATAGAGAGATATAGAGGCAGAGCACAATGGCAACTGCTGTGACAGTCCGTGACAGTGCGTGACAGCGACTTTTCTGAGAAACCGGTGGCTTCTCTGTCGCACACAAAGCTGTTCCGTGATATACTACCCGCACCTACTCGCCCACTTTACATCTACACACCCTTCGAGAGACAACCATGCACATCGCGTCCCGATCCGTGACGGATATCCGCCCGTACGACCAGAATCCTCGCATCAACGAAAGCGCCATCGATGCGGTGGCCAAGAGCCTCAAGGAGTTCGGCTTCCGCCAACCCATCGTGGTCGACGCGGAGGGCGTGATCGTCTGCGGGCACACCCGCTGGAAGGCGGCGACGAAGCTCGGGCTAACGGTGGTCCCGGTGCATGTGGCGACGGATCTCTCTGCCGAGCAGCTTCGCGCGTACCGCATTGCCGACAACCAGACGGCGTCGCTCTCGTCGTGGGATCCTGAGTTGCTGCCGGTTG
>CAXBOF010000219.1:0-4752 GCA_963977205.1 uncultured Phycisphaera sp.
GCCTCGCCGGTCGAGGGATCCGGGTACCGCACGGCGGCTAAGAGCGAACCCGACGATATCTTGTTCCCGTCTGGATTGGAGTCCGCCTCGACGACATAGTCGTATTCGGTGATCTGCACCTCTTCGCCGCCTGAGCCGTCGGGTTTGTGGGCAACGCGTTTGACCACGTTGCCAGCGCCGTCATAGACCATGCTGCTTGTGCGGTTTGTTGTATCGCCGACGCTTGTAAAGACCCATCGCTCGCTTGTCGCGTTCCATGTCGGTGCAGCGATGCCGGTGTCGTTCTCGACCACAGCAATCTGATCGCCCCGATCGTTGTAAAAGAAAGAGGTCTGTACGCCGTCCGTAGCCCGGACCGATTGCACCCGGCCAATCTCGTCGTATGTGGTTGTCGATGTGACATAATCGTTGTAGAACGTCGGCGACCAGTCGGACGTCGACGTCTGCCAGGTAGGTGGTGACGAGGGCGGCCACGCCGGTTCGCCTGCGCCTGTATCGCCCGGGGCGACGCCGCCCGCGCGGAGTTCCTCATAAAGGTCGCTCGATCCGTCCCGCGCGTTGGATCCAAACTTCACCGATGCGATGACGCGTCTGGCACCGTCGTAGACCATGCCGTTGTAGGATACAACGGCATTCGAGGAATCGAGCTCATCGCCCGCGGTGTAGCCAGCCTGGTCGTGGAGGAGCATGTATCTGGAAATGAGCACAGGCTCGCCGCTCGCGTCGTAGTCGTACCCAGTCTGCTCAATGACCGTATCGCCGGTCAGTGTGATCGCGTCCTCGTACGACCCGGATCCAGGGTCACCATCACCTCCGCGGTCAGTCTGGTACACCGTATCCAAGCGCCCGTTGGCGTCGTACACACGCTTCATGCCCGCCGATCCCGGAGCCCAGTCGGCCACGGCCCGCCCGGCGACGTCCCGCCATGTGCTAGTCACGAGATACCCGGTCGACGCATTCGTGGGATCGATCGCCTGCTCGATGAGGTATGGCAGCCCGCGCTGGCTGTAATTCGTGCGCGAGTAGCTCAAACGATCGACCAATGGTGTCGCGATCCCGGTCGGAACCGACTCGAACGTCGCCGCTTCCGTCACGCGCCCAAGGTTGTCGTACGCAAACGCGGCGTGCGGTGAATCCGGGTTCTGCTGGGTGATCAGGCGATCGCGATAATCGAACGTCTTGATCGTGTCCCGCGTCTCCGGGCCAAGGCTTCCGGTCCCGGTCGGTTCACCTGTGTACACACGGATGAACGTCGCGTTTCCATTGCCTACTCCCTGGACCGGCTCGCCCATGTCCAGCTCATGGTCATAGAAAGTCTCACTAACGATCTGTGGCCCAGCGGTCAGGTCGTCGCGGCCTACCGAGGTCGAGATCACCCGGTCGCGCACGTCGTACTCGAAAGCGGTCAGTGTTTCGTCCGCACCTACAAGCTCAGAGACACGCCCCAGCCAGTCGTAGCGGATGTAGCTATCGGCGTGGCGGTCCTTCTCAAGATCGAGCCAGGTGCGCGTGTGAATCGGATTCCCGCCTACAGCGTATTCAGTTACTGTGCGTGCTACCTCGTCGTAGATCGAAAACGGAAGCGGCCCGGTAAGCGGTGTGTATGCGCCCGACACGTCAAGCTCGTAATGACTCTCGTGGAGGACGCGGTTGTCTGGCGTGAGCCACCGTCGAACAGCGGGCCCCGAGAACCTCGGCGTTGCCGACGCGCCGATCTCGTGAGGGAACGTGGTCACTACATACCGTTTGGTCGGGTATGTCACCGTAGGCGGAATAAGCTGGCGACGGGTTAATATCTTCACACCGCTCGGAGATTCTTCAGAATACGAATCTCCACGCTGATCGTACTCCCACTTCCAGACCAGCTCGTCCGCGCCTGTGATTCCCCAAGTGATGCCGGTGCCTGGGCTGCCGTAATCGGTCAGATCGAGTTCCGGCGAGCCTGAACTACCTGTGTCATTGTCAGGGTCGGCGTGATCGACAAGCCGCAAGCGATTCCCGAAATCGTCATAGGCGTGATACGTCACCGCCCCATCCGGCATTCGCTCCCACTCGATCTGCCCGTACTGGTTGTAGAGCGTAATCAGATTGACCGACTCGGTCGTCGTCGGTCCGTTCTCTGACGGCGTCTCTCGCTCTATAACACTGTGCGTCGAGGCTTTCGCCTTGGCGTTCGTCACGAGGAAGTCGGTATAGAAGGTATAGCTGCGCGTCTCGACCTCGATCGCGTCGGCCGAGGTCGTGTCCGTCTCGCTCCGGAACCGCTCGATCGTTTCCGGCAGATGTTCCATCCATGGAGAGGTCGTCGCGTAGGTAATCCGCTCGACGAGATGTTCAGTCCCTTGGTCGCCCTCTTTGACTGACCTGGTCAGGACGCGACTCTTCGCGTCGTATGTGAACGCCTCGACGCGGCCTGAGCTTGTTGATGGTGTCGCTTCCGGCTTACCACCCAACGCCACATCGATCGGCGTGTATCCACCCTCCATCGATTCCTCGGAGTAGATCTCGGTCACATTGTTGCTCGAGTCGTACGTGTAATGGTTTGCCCAGATCCGATCGTCCGACTCGTCACGGATCGCGTCGGTCACTTTTATCGCAAGGTACGGCGTCGCCATCCGCACATCGTGGAAGTAGGTGCGATACAGAGTGGGCGAGCCGGTCGTGTCAAAGTGCTGAATCTTGAGCGTGCGGCCCTCGACCTGTGGAAACGTAGAAATGTCGTATGACGAGTACTCATATGTCCGTTTGACCTTTGTCGAAGCAACCGAGCATTCGCAGTCGGCCTGCACAAACTGGACTCTGACCTTGCCGAGGTCTGAGCCCGTCTCGGTTTCGTAGCTCAAAACCTTCGAGGCGAGATCGATCGGACGCAGGCCGCCGCCACTCGGAAGCGATTCATCGTCCTCGGCTTCGAGAATATCGATCGCTGCCTCATCGACTTGCTGACCACTCTCGATCGCGTAGTGCTCGATCTGCTCGGGGCGGATGATGAGTTTGAGCTGGTCGAGGAGACCCTTGACTTTCAGCGGAGCACTTCCATCATCCTCGCTTTCATATTGGTCGTGATAACGATACTGTGTGATGAACGTCCGGAAGCCATTGCCTCCGGAAGCTGACGGGTCGATTCGGGCCCGCTTTATGACCTGAATAAGCGAGCCGTAGTTTTCACCGACGCCGGAATTGGTATAGGTGCTTGCAAAGGCGGGCTCAAGATCAGAATTGTCGACATATTCCAAGCCTCGGTAAATGTACCGGACCTCTTCGGTCAGTGTGTAATCGCCGTTCCCCGCCGAACGTGTCACCCAGACACGGTCGAGTTTACCCTCAATGTCTTCGAAGCCCGTCCCCGAGATCCACGAGAACCAGATGATCACAACCGGGTTCACGTAATCGTCGGCCGCGTAGCACTTGATCGACGAGACCCGCGCCGTGCCGGGGTCGGAGTCCGATGTATCCGAGTCGAACCGTCGGTAGCTGTACGCCCAAAGGTTGCCAGCCTGATCGATCTCCCGCGCCACCTTCCCGACAAGATACTCGGGCAAGGCGTGTGATCCGCCATTCACATAATCAACGTAACTGACATCGTAGAAGTCTGTATACCGTTGGCCGGGGTAGACGAGGCGAAGCACCTGTGCGCCGTCCCACAAACCCAGTGGTGGGTCCTGTGACTCAGTCACCGAACTGATGGTCGCGAATGTAAAATAGCCCTCGCCTGAACCGGACACCTCGTACCGACCAGTCGAAGTATTTTTCTCAAAGTGATGCTTCTGCTTGACCTCGTTGTAGAGAATGAGGTTGGTCGGATCGGTAGTGGAATCGTAGTCCCGCCCGTTGCCTGCGATCCGCTTGAATGTGGGCGACATCCAATCGTGACCAATAATATCTGAGCCCGAGTACATCGGGCTACTGCTGTACTCCCGCCAGAACTCAAAATCCTGACCAGGGAGGCTCACCACAAAGTCGCGATCTCGCTGGATCTTGTCTCCCGTCGCGATGACCACGGGGCAGCCTGTCTCGGGCTGCTTGCTGTCGATGGCTTCGCCCGGATTGGTCGGCTTTCCGTCTCCGTCACCATTGCCGTCCCCATCGCCGCCGCCACCATCACTGCCGGAATCGCCACCCCCACCATCACCGCCGCCGCCTCCACCTCCGCCATCACCGCCGCCGCCGCCATTACCACCACCGCCCTTCTTTTTCTTCTTTTCCCCATCCGTGTCCGATTCGATCTCGATTTCGGGTTCGTCATCCGGATCGACATCGTTCGGGTCGATGTCTATGTCGTCAGGGATAGTGCGATTCCAGTTGCTCTGGTTATAAAGCTCTGTGATCACGCTGTCCGAAAGGCCTGTACCGCGCAGCGTACGGACCACACTGTCTTGGCAGTCTTCGAGATCCTGTCCAGTCTTGCCTGCGCAGACCACGTTCACAATCGCGATCACATCGCTCGCATCGAGTAGGAACCCGGGCATCGAGGTCGGGCCGGAGCAGCACGTCGTATCCGGGTAGCACGCCATCCCGCACCACCAGTAATCTCCTCCACCGCCGCCCGTCTGTGCGTGCGCTGCTGATCCACCAAACATCCCCACGCCAACAGCCGCGGCCAATACTCCGCGGATGCCTCGCCTGATCATTCTGGTGCATGCCATACCATCTACTCCGGCCAGTGGGGTCTTCACTAATTTGTTGCTGCGGGACTAAATCGCCATCGTGACAAGCGGGAAGTATCTCTACAATGCAGGCCACTTGTCAATC
>CAXBOF010000220.1:0-4746 GCA_963977205.1 uncultured Phycisphaera sp.
AGCTCGCGACGGATCTTTTCCATCGCCTTGTTCTGGATCTGACGCACACGCTCCTTGGTGACGCCGATGATCTGGCCCACCTGCTCGAGTGTCATCGGCTTCTCTTCGCCCGATTCCAGCCCGAAGCGGTGCTCGATGACCGTCCGCTCCACATCCGTGAGTTCGGCCCGGTTGGCCTGAACGATCTCACGCACCTCGGCGGCCGTGTCCTTCTCGAAGTCGGCCCGCTTGGTCTCGAGGAAGTTGGACTTCTCGAGCTTCGGGTCGAAGTCCGTCGGGAACCGCTGGCGGTACTTGCTCAGCTTCATGCCCTGACGGCTGAAAGCCTTGAGGATCGCTCGGCACGCGTAGGTCGAGAACTTGTAGCCGCGACCAGCATCGAACTTGTCCACCGCACGGAGCAGGGCCATGTTGCCCTCGCTGACGAGGTCGGCAAAGTCCACTTCGCTCATGCGGGTCCGTTTGGCCATCGCCAGAACCAGCGCCAGGTTGGTCTCGGCGATCTGCTCGCGGATCCGCTCGGCACGACGATGCCAGCTCAGAATAGACTCGGCCTGCTCAGCGGTGGGGACGTGCCCCGGCTGGCTGCGGACTTCCTTCTGGAGCTTGTTCACCGTGTAGCGGGCGTAATTGAACTGGTGGAACAGGATCCGCTCTTCCGCGCCGGTCAGGATCACCTGCTGGCTCGACTTGATCGTCCGGCTCCGGCTGGCGGAACTCAGGTCGTCCATCACCGGGTGGTACCAAGTGGTGTCGGGCTTCTGGACGTCGGGGACTTCCTGATAGATCTTCGCATCCGCATCCTCTTCGTAGAAGACGGGCGAATCGATGAAGTCCTGCTCGCCCTGAAGAAGCCGCTGGAGCAGACGCTCGTCGGCCGGGCTGAGCTTGCGGGTGACCTTCCGGCTGGTGGCAGAGCCCGGCGTCGTGGCGACGCGGACGCGATGCCGGCGTCGGACTTGCTCAAGCGGACTCGGCGTTTTGTGCTGAACACGTGTCATTCGGGTGCTTTCCTTGCGTTTGCATACCGACTCGGCCCCAGGCCGACGCGGCGTCGTTCGTTTTGTTGGGTTCGAAAACCGATGCGTGCCAGTCCCGGGGCACTGTCAGGATTGCCGGCAGGCTGGTCTCCCTGGTTGCGGGGAATGACGCAGGCACAGCGACCCTTCAGGTCGGCCGTCCCTTGCGGAAACGCCGACCGCCGATTTCTTCTACCCTAAGTTGTACGCCTAAGCGATCAAAACGGTTTTTGGTGTCCGCAAATTAGGGGACACCCCTGACGATCGCTATCAGCCCCACAGTCGCCCGATCCCTCAGAAGAGAAGGTCCAAGCTCCGCTTTGGCCTATCCAATAATGCTCAATTATCAGTCTGGGGCCGGCAATTTGGGCAATCCTTACCCGTAAACCAGCCCGGCGAGGTCCGCATTGACCCTGCCACTTAAGACATCTAACGTGTTATCGGCCGGGGAAAGGGTATCTCGTGGAGAAAACACCTATCCATCGACGCTCGTTCTGCACGCTAATCGCTGCTGGCGCTGCTGTCAAGCTCTTCCCGAGCCCAGTCCTCGCACAATCCACAAGTCATTCAAATACCGTATTTTCGGGTACCATTCGGTCTGATCAGGCCAAGCCCAACACGAAAGGTCGCGCCATGTCCTTTACGCTCCCAGAATTGCCATACAGCTACGACGCACTCGAACCCGTCATCGATGCCAAAACGATGGAAATCCATCACTCCAAGCACCATCAGGGCTACGTCACCAAGGCCAACGACGCCCTCAAGGGCACCGCCTTCGAGGGCGAAACCGTCGAAACCGTTCTGGCCAAGCTCGCCTCCGTTCCCGACAACGTCCGCAACGCCGTCCGCAACAACGCCGGCGGCCACGCGAACCACAGCCTCTTCTGGGAAATCATGGCCCCCAAGGGCAAGGGTGGCGAGCCCTCCAAAGAGCTCAACGAATCCATCGTCAAGAGCTTCAACTCCCTCGATGAGATGAAGAAGCAGTTCTCCGAGGCCGCGGCCACCCGCTTCGGCTCGGGCTGGGCCTGGCTGGTCGTCCGCGATGGCAAGCTCGCCATCGGCTCAACGCCCAATCAGGACTCGCCCCTACTCGGGCAAGACATGAGCGAGTTCTACGGCACCCCGATCCTCGGCCTGGACGTCTGGGAGCACGCCTACTACCTGAATTACCAGAACCGCAGGCCCGATTACGTCAGCTCCTGGTGGGACGTGGTCAACTGGAATAAGGTCTCCGAGCTGTACGAAGTCGCCATCGCCTGAGTCGGTTTCACAACATCTCATGAACAAACCCCAACAAACCGGCCCCAGCGTGCGCAAACGCGTGCTGCTGACGCTGTACCTCATGCTGCCGTTTCTTGTGCTGGCAGGGTTGATGTATGTGCTGGCGTATCAACTGCAGAAGCAGGGGGCCTCGCTGGGCGACAAACCTGCGCAGTCGACATCCAAGTAAATGTGGCGGAGGCTTCCAGCCTCCGCGTTTTTTATTCAAAACGAACTGAGAAGCAGTTGACGGGACAGCGGAGGCTGGAAGCCTCCGCCACTGTGTGGTCTTAGCCCTTTGCAAGCACCGACAGCGGGCGATACCGCGCTCTGAGGATCTCGTTCGAGTCGGCGCTGAGCCAGTCTTCCAAGATCCCCGCATAGACGCTACGGAAATCGATCTTGTACTTGAGGTCGCCGTTGTCGAGGTCGCGCAGCGACGGGTGGTCACCGATGACGCCCTGCTTGACCATCGGGCCGAAGAGGAACATCGGGGCAGCGGTGCCGTGGTCGGTGCCGCCCGATGCGTTCTGCCCGACGCGCCTGCCGAACTCACTGAAGCACATGGTCAGCACGCGCCCGTCGTTCTCCTGGCGCTTGAGGTCGGTGTAGAACGCGCGGAGCGCATCGCCGAATTGGCGCAGCAGGTTCGCGTGGCTTCCGTTGACGTTGCCCTGCTCGGCGTGCGTGTCGAACCCGCCCATCGAGACGTAGTACACCCGCGTCCCGAGCCCCGCGCGGATCATCGACGAGACCATCTGCAGTTGCCGGCCAAGGTCTGTCCCCGGGAACTCGGTCATCGGGCGCTGGCTGACGGCCTTGCGGATGAGATCGCTCGACACCTGCGCATCGAGCGCGGTCTTCATGAGGAAGTCCGCCATCGGGTGCTCAGCAGATTCTTCTGACGAGCCTCGCATCGTGAGCTCTTCGTAGGGCTTCTCGAGCGAGCCGTGGATCTCCGAGCCCGTCCAGCGGAAGAGGTCGGCCGACTCGAACGCGACGGGCTTGATCTTGCCGCCTTCCATCGCCAAAGGCGCGGTGCGCCCGATCGCGATCGCCGGCTGCGAGGGCGTTTCCCTCTCGGCCTGCCCGGACTCACCCTTGCCGAAGCCGCAGCACTCGGAGTCGAGGTACCTTCCGATCCACCCCGCGCCGGTGCCCGACGTGTCGGCCGTGTGCCAGACGTCCATCGACTGGAAGTGCGAGCGGTTCGGGTTCGGATACCCCGTGCCCTGCACCACGGTGCACAGCCCCTCGTCGTAGAGCGACTTGATGCCCTCCATCGCCGGGTGCAATGCGACGTCGCGCCCTCGGCCCAGGTCCAGCGTGTTCTGCTTGGCTATGCCGATAGTGGGGCGCACACGGTAGTAGTCGTCGTGCCCGATCGGGACCACGGTGTTGAGCCCGTCGTTGCCGCCGCCAAACTGGACTATGACCAGAATGCGTCCCTCATCGACGCCCGGGATCGAACTCAGACCCAGCCCCGGCATGGGCATGCCAAGCGCCGAAGCCTGGATGAAGCTCGGCACAGTCGCAGCCGCCGATGCGAACGCGAGCGACTTACCCAGAAACAAACGCCTTGTATAAGCGTTCATGCCTGACGGATCGATGTGCAGACTCATGGCAAGCGTCCTCTTTCGCCCCTCGGCGCTAACACAGCTGATACTCCGGCATCGCGCTGATGAGCAGCAGCAAACCCGTCACGGTCTCGGTGTTGACCACGTTCTGGTGCTCTGCAAGGAACGACCGGAGTGTCTCGTCGGCTAAGCCGCTGGTCTGCCCGAGCGCAAACCGCAATAGGTACTTCGTCACCGCCGCCGGCTCCCGGCCTGAGCCCGGTATCGCCTTGTCCAGCTGCGCCAGCAGCGGCATCGGGTCGTAGGACTCACTGGCAGCCAGCGCGTCATAACCCTGTGGCATCTTGCCCGTCAGCAGGTACGCCAGAATGTTCTGACGCACGTACAGCGTCGAGGTGTTGATCCACGTCCGCCCGCCGTCCCAGCCCTTGACGCTCGGCGGGAAGAAAATGTTCTGCCCCATCAGATCGAGCGCATCGAGCAGCACCGACAGATCACGCACGGGCGTGTTCATCGAACGCACCGTGCCCACGATCAGGCCCACCGGGCTCTTGATCTGCTCACGCACCACCGCGTCCGAGTAGAAGTGCTCGCTCAGGAAGAGCTCACGCAGCGCCGGCTTGACCTCAAAGTTCGCCCGTCGCATCGCACGGTCCACATCCGCGATCATCCGCGCAGGCTCTTTGGGCAGGTCACGCTCGCGGGCAGTAATGTCGATCTCCGTCGCAAAGAAGTTGTAGAACTTTCGGCAGATATAGACCGAAGTCGCCCGCTGCGACAGGATCGCCTTGACGAAACCGTCGCCATCGAGGTTCCCGCTCACGCCCAGAATCGTCTTGCGTCCTGTGTCGTGATTGCCGGCGTTGAATTCGAACGAATCATCGCGG
>CAXBOF010000221.1:0-4745 GCA_963977205.1 uncultured Phycisphaera sp.
GACGGAGTTGACGACGCCCAGCGCCAAAGCGCCCTTGTCCTTGGCCTCTTCGAGGGCGGCGAGCGTGTCGGCGGTCTCGCCCGACTGGCTGATCGCGCAGACGACGGTGCCCTCTTCGACGATCGGGTTGCGGTAGCGGAACTCGGAGGCGTACTCGACCTCGGTGGGGATCTTGGCCAGGTCCTCGAAGAGGTACTCGCCGATCATGCCCGCGTGCAGGGCGGTGCCCTGACCGGTCATGATGAACTTGCGGGCGCGGACGAGCTCTTTGGCGCAGCCCAGGAGCCCACCGAGCACGATGCGGCCCTCGTCGCGGTCGACGCGGCCTCGGAGCGTGGTGCGGATCGCGCGGGGCTGCTCGAAGATTTCCTTCTGCATGTAGTGATCGAACGAGCCGAGCTCGATCTGGCCCAGCTCGGAGTTGAGCTGGAGCATCTGGGGCGTGACCGCCTTGTTGTGGATGGTCGAGGTGCGGATCGAGTCCCGTGTCAGGCGGACGACGTTGTAGTCATCCAGCGCAAAGGCGCGGTTGGTGTGCGCGACGATCGCTGCCGGGTCGGAGGCGACGACGTACTCGCCCGAGCCGACGCCCACCATGAGCGGGCCGCCCTTGCGCGCACAGACGAGAACATCCGGCTCCTGTGTACAGAGGACCGCGATCGCGTAGGCGCCGGTCACTTCCTTGAGTGCCGATTTCACCGCGGCCTCAAGGTCGCCGTCGTACAGCTCGGCGACCAGACACGCCAGGACTTCGGTGTCGGTTTCGGTGCGGAACTCGTGGCCTCGCTCACCGAGCAGTGTGCGGAGGGCGGCGTAGTTCTCGATGATGCCGTTGTGCACGAGGCAGATGTTGCCGGCGTTATCGGTGTGCGGGTGGCAGTTGGTCTCGGTGACGGCTCCGTGCGTCGCCCATCGGGTGTGCGCGATGCCCAGCGAGCCATCGAAGCCGGTGCGGCCATCGAGTTTGGCTTCGAGGTTGGCGACCCGCCCGACGGCCCGCTCGATCTCGAGGCCGTTGTCCCCCAGGATGGCGAGCCCAGCCGAGTCGTAGCCCCGGTACTCGAGGCGTTTGAGGCCCTCGACGAGGAGGCTCTTTGCGGGGATGTTTCCGATGTATCCGACGATGCCGCACATGGGTTGCTCTCTCCTGACCTGGCCTTGGCTCGGGATAACTCTATCAACGCGGGCGGGCACAGCCGGGTTCGCTGGATGAATGGATATCGACCGGTTCGCCCATCAAGGGCAGCAGAAGGATGGAATCGGGGCTTTGCGGCGTGAATGAAGGCCCGGATGTGTGAATAGGTGAATCTGGGGGAGGTGAAAGAGGGTCTTGAACGTGAAAAGGGCCTACCCTCATGGAGTTTGCGTCGAGTGAATCGGCGCCGCCATGAGGGGACCACCAGCCGATGCCAAAGCGCGACGATATCCGCACGATCCTGATCATCGGTTCGGGTCCCATTGTCATCGGGCAAGGATGCGAGTTTGACTACTCCGGCACGCAGGCGTGCAAGGCGCTCCGGGCCGAGGGGTACCGGGTGGTGCTCGTCAACTCGAACCCGGCGACGATCATGACGGACCCGGCGTTTTCCGACCGGACGTACATCGAGCCGATCACGCCCGAGGCTGTGCGCAAGATCATCGAGAAAGAGCGCGACCTCGGCACACCGATCGATGCGGTGCTGCCGACACTGGGCGGTCAGACGGGGCTCAACTGCGCCTGTGCGCTGCACGACTCGGGCGCGCTTGCGGAGCTTGGTGTGGAACTCATCGGCGCGACGCGCGAGGTGATCCACCGGGCCGAGGACCGCAAGGCGTTCGCCAAGATCTGCGAGGAGATCGGTCTCAAGACCCCGCCGGCGACGACCGTGAGCACGCTTGCCGAGGCGCTCGAAGCGGTCGAGTCGATCGGGCTGCCCGCGATCATCCGTCCCGCGTTCACGCTCGGCGGCTTTGGTGGCGGGATCGCCTACAACGCCGAGGAATACCGCGAGCTCGTCCAGCGCGGCCTCGATGCCTCGATGATCACCCAGGTCCAGATCGACAAGAGCCTGATCGGGTGGAAGGAATTCGAGCTCGAGGTCATCCGCGACGCCAAGGACAACTGCATCATCGTCTGCGGCATCGAGAACCTCGATGCGATGGGCGTGCACACGGGCGACTCGATCACCGTGGCCCCGGTGCTCACGCTGACGGATAAGGAATACCAGGCGCTCCGCGACGCGTCGCTGGCAGTCATGCGGGCGGTGGGCGTCGAGACGGGCGGCTCGAACGTGCAGTTCGCGGTGAACCCGAACCCCGCCGACGGCAAATTCGAGTTCGTGGTCGTCGAGATGAACCCGCGTGTGAGCCGAAGCTCGGCACTGGCGTCGAAGGCCACGGGATTTCCGATCGCTAAGATCGCAGCCCAGCTGGCGGTGGGCTACACGCTCGACGAGCTGCGCAACGACATCACCGGCACGACGAGCGCGTGCTTCGAGCCGACGATCGATTACGTCGTGACGAAGATCCCACGGTGGACCTTCGAGAAATTCCCCGAGGCCGACGAGACGCTGACCACGCAGATGAAATCCGTCGGCGAGGTGATGGCTATCGGGCGGACGTTCAAGGAGAGCTTCCAGAAAGCAATCCGCTCGCTGGATGTCAAACGCTTCGGGCTCGGGCTCGACAAGAACGACAAGTGGCTCGCCTCGATGCGCTCGGGCGGCACGGGCCGGACGGCCGACGGCCAACCGATCGAGTGGCCCATCGCCGAGGACAAGCTGATCCGCAAGCTGAGCGTGCCGAGCCAGGGGCGGATCTACTACATCCGCTACGCGCTCAAGAGCGGGATGACGGTCGACGAGGTCAGCAGGCACACGCGGATCGATCCGTTCTTCATCGATCAGATGGCGCAGCTCGTGGAGTTCGAGGACCAACTGACGGCGTACGAATCCCTGGACGCGCTGCCCGCCGAGACGCTCGCCGAGGCCAAGCGCCTCGGGTTCAGCGATGCGCAGCTTGCCAACCTCTACCTCGGCTCCATCAGTGACGAGACGATTCTCAAGGCCCGCAGGCACCGCGAGCAGCTGGGCATCAAGCCGGTCTTCAAGTTGGTCGATACGTGCGCCGCCGAGTTCGAGGCGGTGACGCCCTACTACTACTCGACGTACGAGTTTGCATCGCCTGGTGGCCAGTCAGAATCAGAAGTGCGCCAGAGCGACACCGAGAAGGTCGTCATCCTCGGCGGCGGGCCCAACCGGATCGGGCAGGGGATCGAGTTCGATTACTGCTGCGTGCACGCGTCGCTGGCGGCCCGTGAGATCGGGTACGAGTCGGTGATGATCAACTGCAACCCGGAGACGGTGAGCACCGATTACGACACGAGCGACATGCTGTTCTTTGAGCCGCTCACGCTCGAGGACACGCTCAACATCATCGAGGCGATCAACGCGCCGGGGGGCAAGGTCAAAGGCGCGATCGTGCAGCTCGGCGGGCAGACGCCGCTGAATCTGGCGCACGGGCTCAACTCCGCGGGCGTGCCACTCTTGGGCACGAGCCTGGATTCGATCGACCTCGCCGAGGACCGCGAGCGGTTCGACGCGATGCTCGAAGAGCTCGGGCTTGAGCGGCCGGCCTCTGGTATCGCTCGCTCGTTCGAGGACGCGGTGCGGATCGCCGGCAAGATCGGGTACCCGGTGCTTGTGCGTCCGAGCTACGTACTGGGCGGGCGGGGCATGGAAATCTGCTCGGATCAGTCGGCCCTGAAGCAGTACATGGCAGGCGCGGTCGATGTCTCGGGCCTCGACGATGCGCCGATCCTGATCGATCAGTTCCTCGACTCGGCGACCGAGGTCGATGTTGATGTCATCGCGGACTTCGACAGCCAGGGCAACGGCAAGGCGATGGTCTGCGGCGTGATGGAGCACATCGAGCAGGCGGGCGTGCACTCGGGTGACAGCTCGTGCACCATCCCGCCGTGGTCACTCGGGGCAGCCACGGTCGAGCGTGTGCGCACAACCGCGCGGAAGCTCGCCGAGCGATTGAAAGTGCGCGGGCTGATGAACGTGCAGATGGCGATCAAGGATGACCACGTGTTCATCATCGAGGTGAACCCGCGTGCGAGCCGGACCGTGCCGTTTGTGGGCAAGGCCAAGCACACGCCCTGGGCGTCGATCGCGTCGAAGGTGATGATGGGCCAGTCGCTCGATGAACTCGGCGCAGCCGAGGTGAACCAGCCGGGCGTGTACGCGGTGAAAGAGTCCGTGTTCCCGTTCAGCAGGTTCCCCGGCGTGGACGTGATCCTGGGCCCCGAGATGCGCTCGACGGGCGAGGTGATGGGCATCGATGTGTCGCTGCCCGTCGCGGTGCTCAAGGCCGCGATGGCGGCGGGGATGATGCTGCCCAAAGAAGGCGGCGTGTTCCTCTCCGTGCGCGAGGGCGACAAGCACGACGTCGTCCCGATCGCACGATCGCTCATGGCGATGGGCTTTACGGTCTACGCGACGCAGGGCACAGCCAAGGTTCTGACGCGTCACGGCCTCCAGCCGCGCGTGCTCGAGAAACTCTCTTCGGGCACGAGGCCCAACGTCCTCGACCTGATGACCGATGGCAAGATCCAGCTCGTCATCAACACGCCCACCAAGTCGGGCTTCGGCACCGACGAGGGCATCATCCGCTCGGCGACGGTCAGGCTCTCGATCCCGATCATCACGACGGTGACGGGCGCGCAGGCCGCGGTCGAGCGGCCGCCCGTCGGCGTATCGCGT
>CAXBOF010000222.1:0-4727 GCA_963977205.1 uncultured Phycisphaera sp.
AAGACGCCGATGCACACCATCACAAAGGCCACGTCGAGGAGGCCCACTGACATGGCACAGACCGTCTACAAGACCGAGTCGGGTGTGAACGTCTTCGGCATGCTCGCCGAGTTCGCAAACCCCCACACCCTCACCGAGGGCGCCAAGAAAGTCCGCGACGCGGGTTTCCGCAAGTGGGACACGCACGCCCCGTTCCCCGTCCATGAGATGGAAGAGTCGATGGGCATCGTCGGCAAGGCGATCGCACCGATGATGTTCGTCATCGGATGTGCCGCCATTGTCGGTGCCGGCGGCGGCTTCCTGATGCAGTACCTCATCAACGTGGACTACGAGATCATCGTCCAGGGCAAGCCAACCTACGAGGCGTGGGAGCCATTCGTCCCTGTCACGTTCGAGTTGGGCATCCTCTTTACCGCTTTCGGTTCATTGCTCTCGATGTTCGCCTTCAACGGCCTCCCGCGTCACCATCACCCGCTGTTCAACAGCGACAACTTCCTCCGCTGCACCGACGATGCCTTCTTCATCTCGATCGAGGCGGCCGACGGCAAGTTTGATCCGGATCAGACACGCCGACTGCTCGAAGAAGCCGGTGCGATTCACATCGAACTCGTCGAAGACCCGGAGGGGAGCGCCTGAACATGAACAACGCACGCACCTCCATTCTGATCGCACTCGGGCTTTCCACGCTCGTCGTTGGCGGTCTCGCTGGTTGCCGGGGCGAACGCTCCGACAAGCCGCCGCACCAGTTTTTCCCCGATATGGACGATCAGGAACGCTTCAAGCCGCAGCACGAGACAGAGTTCTTCGCCGATGGTCGCGCCCAGCGCCCGACCGTGGCCGGGACCGTCGCCTACGGCCGCGCCCCCATCGACCACGAGGCCGCCCTCGAAGCCGGCTGGGGCAACACGTTCGAGACCCAGCGTGAGCGTCTACTCAAAGACGATCAGTCCGTCTACTTCGGCACCACAAACGCGCCCGCCGATGAAGCCGCCCACTACATCCGCGATATCCCAGTCGAGGTCACCATGGACCTGATCCGTCAGGGACAGAAAGACTTTGACATCTACTGCGCCGTCTGTCACGGCTACGAAGGGGACGGTTACGGCACGGTCGGTGATCGCTACGCCGTCCGCCCCGCCAACTTTCACGATCCCAAGTACGCCGACAAAGCCGACATCCTCGGCCGCGACGGATACGTCTTCAACGTCGCCCGCAACGGCCTCTACGACCCCGCCGGCAACATGCGCATGCCCGGTTACGGCCACGCGCTCAACGAGCAGGAAGCCTGGGCCGTCGTCGCCTACATCCGCACGCTTCAGGCGTCGCGGGGCGTCTCGATCGACAGCGACATCATCCCGAGCGCCCAACGCTCGCGGCTTATGGAACAACAGGGCAGCCCCGTCGGCCAGTCCGACGAAACCGCTCCCAACACACAGGGCAGCGACATCGCCGAAGGAGGCGAGCAATGAGTCAGGCCGCCACAAACAAGACCCAGTGCCTCAGCCAGATCGTCAGCGACTCCCGCCTGACGCGTGAGAACATCACGTTCATCGGAAAGTCGCCCACCAAATTCGTCGGCCTCTTTCTGGCTATCGGCGCCATCGGCATCATCCTGACGCTCGTCGGTGCGCAGGCGATCGGCCTCGAGTACGCCCTTGCCGCCTACCACGTGGGCGTGATGGGCGTTCTGGCGATCTGCCTCGGCTCGCTCTTCTGGGTCATGCTCTTTCATATGTTCAGCGCGACCTGGAGCGTCACGCTCCGCAGACAGTTCGAGAACGTCATGCGTGCCATGTGGCTCTGCCTGATCCTCATCCTCCCGATCATGATCCTTGAGGTCGCCTCCAACGGCATCCTCTTCCACTGGATGGATCTCGAGCACGTCGCGCACGACCCGATCTACCAGCACAAGTCCGGCTACCTCAACGTGCCGTTCTTCCTCCTGCGTCTTGCCATCTACTTCACGCTCTGGATCACGCTCGTCCGCAAGTTCTGGGGCTGGCAGCGCAAGCAGGACGAGACCGCCGACCGCTGGCTCACCAACAAGGCCCGATTCACCAGCGCCTGGGGCCTGCTCGTCTTCGGCATCACCACCGCCTTTGCCGCCTTCGACTGGCTCATGAGCCTCGATTACCACTTCTTCAGCACCATGTGGGGCGTCTACTTCTTCGCCGGAGCCGCGTACAGCGCCATGGCCGTCAACATCCTCATCACCCGAGGCCTCTCGGCGATGGGCAAGATGAACGGCATCGTCACCGTCGAGCACCGCCACGATCAGGGCAAGCTGCTCTTCGCGTTCACAGTCTTCTGGGCGTACATCGGCTTTAGCCAGTACTTCCTGATCTGGTACGCCAACATCCCCGAGGAGACCAGCTACTTCCTCGCACGCAAGCTCAACTACCCCAACCTCACCTTCGCGCTGGTGGTGGGGCACTTCTGCCTGCCGTTCCTCTTCATGCTGCCCCGACCCATGAAGCGTTCGGGCCTGGCGCTGACGATCATGGCCCTCTGGGCGCTCGTCATCCACTTCGTGGACATGTACTGGATCATCCGCCCGATCGCAGATGCGCACATGCTCCAGTCAGGTGAAGCCCCTATCGGCATGAAAGCACTCTGGCTCGATCTGGCCGGCATCATCGGTGTCGTTGGCCTCTTCGCAGCCGTCGTCGCACGAAACGTATTTACGGGTCCATTGATCCCGCTCAACGACCCACGACTCCCGGGCAGTCTGCACCACAAAAACTACGTGTAAGCCGCCCACGAACACAGAGCCGTGGGCAAACAAAGCCCTCGGCAGGATCGAGTACGCATACGATTCGGTGAGGACAAAACTCACCAGCAATGGCGGTCAGCTAAGCCGCCAAGGGAAACCAAGATGAGCAGCCACCATCAGGAAACCCCAGCCCAGCCCGTCGAGATCGATGCCTGGCACGAGCCCCACGGCGTCGCTCCCATGCAGGAGCACGGGTCGCATGTCAACATCCGCTTTCTCCTTATCTTTTTCGTTGCCATCGTGCTCTTCATCCTCGTGACCGTCGCGGCCCTCTTCGTCTTCTTTGCCCACAGCCAGACCAACCTGCGCACCAAACTCGTCGAGAACACCTACGAGTACGAAACCCAGTACATGCCCTACGCAACCGAAGCCAAGGGCCGGATCGGTGAGTACGGCTGGGTCGATCGACAGGCCGGCACCGTCCGCATCCCCTGGGATGTCGCCGCCCGCGGTGTCGTCGCCTCTTACAGCGGACCCGCCAGCGATGCAGAGGAATCAAACGACTAAGCCCAAACCATGACGCGTCTCGCCCGCACCATCCTGATCTCACTTACTGCGATGCTCACCATCGCAAGCGGTGCCCGTGCGCAGGTGCTCAGCGACAAGCTCCCCGCTCAGATCGACGGCCTCGAAGTCGCCGACAAGCGTGGCAACGCCATCCCCGCAGACATCCAGCTCTATAACGCACAGGGTGAGCAGGTCTACATCGGTGACTACTTCAACACCGAACGCCCGACTCTCTTCATGCTCGTCTACTACAACTGCCCAAAGCTCTGCGAGGTCATGCTCAATCACATGAACAAAGTCGTCAACGACGTCACTTTCGACGTCGGCGAGGACTACCAGATCATCGTGGTCAGCTTCGATCACACCAATACCACCTCCATGGCCGCCGGCAAGCAGGAATTCCTCCAGGGCAGCTACAAACGCGGACTCTCCGAGGACGGCAAGGACCACTACCTCTTCCATACCACGACCGCCAACGACGCCCGCCGCCTCGCCGAGGCCGTCGGATTCGATTACCGCTACATCCCGCAGGCCAAAGAGTTCAGCCACCCCTCGGTCATGTACGTCCTTACCCCCGACGGCCGGGTCTCAAACTACCTCTCCGGCATCGGGTACGAATCACGCCAGCTCCGCATTGCCCTCCTCGAAGCCAGCGACGGCAAAATCGCACAGTCACTCACCGATTTCTTCCTGCATTACTGCTTCGTCTATGACCCGAACGCAGGCGCCTTCTCCGCCGAGGCCATGCAGATCATGAAAGTCGGCGGCGTCCTTTCGATCATCTGCGTGGGCACACTCCTTGTCGTGCTCCGCATCAAAGAGTCCGTGCGGCGCAAACTGCACAGAACATCCCAGCACATGTCAACCTCCACCGGCAGCAGGCCCATGCCAAAGAGCAAGGCCATGCCCGGTATCAGCGGAGTCGGATCATGACGGCCACACTTGCCGGCATCAACGATCTTTTGATCAAGCTCTTCTTCAACCAAGGCGCTGACTCCGCCGTCGGTTCAGGCCCCGGCGGCTCGGACAGCCTCTTCCTCTTTATCTGGTGGGTCAGTGTCTTCTTCTTCGTGCTGCTTATGGGCATCATGGCCTACTGCATGGTCGTCTACCGGCGCAAGCCCGGCGTCCCCGCCCAGCAGAGCCCAAGCCACAACACCCCGCTCGAGATCACATGGTCCGTCGTGCCCTCGCTTCTGCTCGCCGTCATGTTCTTCTGGGGCTTCGACGGCTACCTCAAGGCGCAGATGGCGCCCAGCTACGCCGAGGAAATCGAAGTCACCGCTGCCAAATGGAACTGGTCCATGACCTACTCCACAGGCATCGGTGCCAGCCAGTTCCACACCGTTGGCGGCAACGCCAACACACCCATCTTCTATGTCCCCGCTGGCAAGCCAGTCCGTCTCAAGATGAACTCGTCCGATGTGCTCCACGCCTTCTGGGTGCC